>JADGBZ010000066.1 GCA_015231175.1 Magnetococcales bacterium
CCCCCCCTGGCAGAAACTGCTTGACAGTCAAGACAGTTGCTGGACCCCGATTCGTGGTCAGGTGGTGAATAGTTGCTTTTTAACAAGGGTTTCGGGTCATGACGTTCGGGGTTTCATTGACCATGGCGCTTTCCCTCCTCTAGACTCGTCCGGGCACTGGAATCGGAGATCCCATTGAGAGGCATCATGGCAGGAGAGAAATCCTTTCATATCGACCCAACGGCCATCGTCCATCCCAGTGTGACCCTGGGTGAAGGCTCGTCGATCTGGAATTGGACCAAGGTTCGCGAAGGGGTCAAGATCGGGCGCCATACCAACATTGGCCAGAATGTCTACGTCGACTTCGGAGTGGTGATCGGGGACCACTGCAAGGTCCAGAACAGCGTCAACCTGTACCATGGGGTCACGATTGGGGATCGGGTCTTCATCGGACCTCACGCATCATTCACCAACGACATTTATCCGCGTGCGGTCAGTCCGGATTGGGAGGTCGTTCCCACCCGCATCGAAGACGGCGCCAGTATCGGGGCCAACGCCACCATCGTCTGTGGCGTCACCCTGGGGAAAAATTGCATGGTGGCCGCTGGTTCGGTGGTCACCCAGAACGTGCCCGCCTTCGGTCTGGTCATAGGGCAACCAGCCAAACTGGTGGATTACGTCAATATTCAAGGGCGTCCACTCCACCACAACCTGCAAGGCCCGGCCCCCAGCGATGAAAAATTGCACACAGTTTTCACCGTTCCGCAGGGAGATATGGACTTGAAAGCCAAAAGCCGGGTGCGTGTCGGTGTGGTGGGGGCTGGGGTGCGAGGCCGTGAACACCTGCGTATTTTGGATCTGCTGAAAAATGTCGAAATCGCCGGCGTCATGGATCCCAACAAACAATGGGCCACCGAAGCCGCGATGCAATACAACTGCCCCATTTTGAACGATATCAGCCAATTCGTCGGACAGGCGGATGCGGTCTGTATCGCCTCGCCTCTGGCCACCCATGCCGAATACGGGGTCTTTCTGCTGGATCACAACATTCACTGCCTGATCGAAAAACCCCTGGCCAGCACCGAAGCAGAGTGCCTGGCCCTGTTGGCTGCCGCAGAGCGCAACAATCGGGTTTTGCTCGCCGGATATGTCGAACGCTTCAACCCGGCAGTGCGTCAACTGACCGAAATCCTGGCCCACGGCAACCACATCTACGCCGTGGATGTCCGTCGGATGAGTGCTGTCAACGATCCCCGCACCAGCGACCTCGACGTGGTGTTGGACCTGATGGGGCATGATCTCGACATTGTCTTGTCTCTCATCCAATCCCCGGTCACCTCTGTGGCTGCCCACTCGGTGCGTCCCTATTCGGCCCGGGCGGATGACTATGTCACCGCCTTGATCACCTTTGCCAATGGCTCCATCGCCAACCTCACCGCCAGCAGAATCACGCAAAACAAAGTGCGTGAACTGCGACTGACCACCGACCTGGGCTATATCACCCTGGATTATGGAACCCAGGAACTCCTGATCTACCGCCAGGGCGCGGGGGCCATCGAACGCAGCAAGTCTCCCAAAATCGGCAGTTACAGCATGGATCTCTCCATGGAGCGGGTTCTGATCCGCCCCGGCGAACCCATGACCCGCGAGCTGCGCCATTTCATCGAAGCCGTGCGGGGAAAAAAACCGCCGCTCGTCACCGGGCAGCAAGCACTGGACAACATGCGGTTGGCCTGGCAAATCAAAAAATCATGCGAACCACCCCAACCATGACCCGCACGCGAATACAGGTTCGACACCCCCCATGCGCTGCCTGATCACCAAGCTCCGCCGCTTCCAATATTATGACGATCTTGCCAAGGCATGCCGTGAAAATGGTGTCGATGTCGCCTCGGAATTCTGTGACCAAATAGAAGATGCAAGAAACCTGTTTGAATCAGTCGATCGGTTCCGACCAGATTTCATCCTGAACCACCCCGTCTTTTCCTTGATCGTATCCCGGGTGGGCGCCATGCGCGGCATTCCGGTCCTGCATTGGCTTGCCGATAAATTTCTCAACCAGGAACATTTCAACCCGGAAATTTACACGGACACAGATTTCATTCTTCCAACGTGCCGGGAAGATGCCGGAAAATTGTCACACATGGGCGTCAAGGCATCCTACCTGATCAACGCCTGCAATATTCAACAATTAGACTATAACTTCGAAGACAAAAAATATGGCGTCTGTTTTGTCGGCACCATTGAATTGGGGAGCAACAATTATTATCGTCAATTTATCGAGGCACTTTACAAGGAGTTTTGCCAGAAATCCTCGTTCCATGCCGCCATATTCACAAAATTGCAAAACACTTTTGACGACATCCTCCGGCAACAGGAAGAGGCATCCAGGCAATTCCGTTACATACTCCCGGAACTGGTCGCCAAGGCCTATGAGACCATCGGCCCCATTCTCCGGGAGTCCAATATCCAGCCTGGTGAACTCACGTCCATATTGGCCAAGGAGACGACGGTCCACCAGAGGCGCCATTTTCTACAGGCCATCCCCCATCTGGATGTCTTCGGTCCAGAGGATTGGACACAAGCCCATTTTCCCAACGTTCATTACCGGGGCGTGGCGGACCAGTTTCGGGAGTCCGGTCACCACTTCGCGGCCAGCCGTATCAATCTGGCAATGACCCGGGTCTACGCACTGGATGGGTTGAGCGACCGTATCTTCAACGTCCTGCGTGCCCGAGGATTTTTGCTGGCCAGCCGCCAGGCAACCCTCTGTGAGGTGTTCAAGGAGGGAATCGACCTGGAGATGTACACCACGGTCGAGGAGCTTCTTGACAAAATCCGTTTCTATGAGGAGAACACCCAGGCCAGAGAAAAGATCGCTCGGCAAGGTTACGAGAACGTCATTCACAACCACACGTTCGCCAACCGTATCCGGGAAATGCTCCCTCTGCTATCCCGTTGACCGTGCAATCCAGGGTGTCAACCAAACCCTTTCGCAAAAAAAAATATCTTTTCGAACCGATCTCCCTTTCACGCCAAATCACCGAAACAAAACAAATAATCGCTTTAAATACATATTATTAAAAACATGAACCAACAACAAATTCTGTGCATTCTCTCCCCGATGCACACCTTCCGCGCATCCCTTTTGGGGCAGGATGCAATTTTTTTGTTATCATTTCCCGCAAGCTTATGTTAAGAGTAAGCCAGTGCTTCCACTTAGAATCGAATGGAGATTTCATATCATGTCAGACCGGGAAACCGGAACCGTCAAATGGTTCAATGACAGTAAAGGGTTTGGATTTATCGAACGGGAACGCGGTGGGGACGTTTTCGTTCACCACTCTGCCATTCAGGTCCAAGGGTTCAAATCTTTGGCCGAAGGGCAAAAGGTGGAGTTCAGTGTCGGCGAGGGGCCGAAGGGACCGAAAGCTGAGAACGTTATACCCATCTGAAGCAGTTCCGGCGCTGCCGCTCCGGGGAAACCCGCGGGCGGCGGCGCTCTTCCCCGCCTCTCTTCCAGTCTGATCCCGACCAATCTTATTCCCTTTCTGTTCCCAGATGAGAAATCCCTTTGTGTTGGTGCGCAGACGGGATGTCTCTGGCTTGCTGGGCGCAGTGGGGGCGTGCTGCTGTAATCGGCTGGTGATTCTACCGGAGCGGGTGTTGGCGCGGCGTCAAAAATCGAGGAAAATGGCCATGGGCATCGGCAACGAAATGGGCTACGCGGTGGTGCGCGGGGCCGCAGGTGATTTTGCACAGGTGGTTGAGCAGACCCGGCAGGCGCTTACGGAACAGGGTTTCGGCATCATGTCCGAAATCGATGTTGCGGCAGCCTTGAAAAAGCGCCTGGGGGTCGACTACCCACGCACCATCATCCTGGGTGCCTGCAATCCCACCCTGGCACATAAGGCCCTACAGGCTGCTGTCGATGTCAGTGTCCTGATGCCTTGCAATGTGGTCGTCCGAGAGAACAACCAGGGCAAGGTGGAGGTGGCCGCCATCGATACCATGGCCATGGCCCACCTGATCAACCATCCCCAGTTCGATGCCATAGCCGAAGAGGTCGGTCATCTCCTCTCCCAAGCCTTGGCAAAAATTCCCTGACCTTTCCTTCATGCCTTCTCCCCCGATGCAAGCCATGCGGCCACCTGATCGGGCGCCGATGGAAAGTACCAATGGATGTAGGATGCTCGAACGTTGCGCCAACGCACGCCGGCGTCCCCCTTCTCCACGGTAAAGGCTGGCTCCGATCCATCACCACCTTGTCGGATGGAGTGGTGGAATTCGTGCCCACGGAGACCGCCTCTCTCCTGGCGGTACCCCAGGCCGGCCAAGCGTCCCGTCATGCAGGTGTCAATCGGCAAGACTCCTGCCATGGGCCAATGGCGTCCTTCCAGATCAAGCAGGGAACGCCCCAGAGCCATCATGCCGCCACATTCGGCCAGAACCGCCCCTCCCTTCCCGGCAAAACGCGCCAAATCCGACCACGTCGCCGAACCAGCCAATGCCTCGCCATGCAGCTCGGGATACCCCCCAGGCAACCAGACAGCCGTCGTCCCACCCGGCAGAGAATCGCCGGCCAGGGGAGAAAAAAAACATACCTGCGCCCCCATGGCTTTGAGCCAGGCCAGATTGGCCTCGTAGAGGAAACAAAAAGCACGATCCCGTGCCACGGCCACGACCTGACCTTTCAACAAGGGATCATGCTCTGCCGGGTGAATGTGATCCGTAGTCTCAAACGTATTGCCATCCGACACCCCCGCATCGAACGCCCCATCAAGCCTGGTCTGCAAAGCCGCCTGGGCCACGACGGACAGCAGGCGTTCGGGATCAACCCGCAAGGCGGTCGCCAGACGCGAGGCATAGGCAACATCCTGCCCGGTTTGGTCAGTGGGCAAAACCAGACCAAGATGACGCTCCGCCAAGGCGATGGCAGCATCCCGGGGCAACCACCCCAGAAGGGGTGGCAGGTGGGCACTCGCCAAAATTTCGGCCAAAAGTCGGGCATGATGTTCACTCCCGACACCATTGGCGATGATGCCAGCAATACGAAAACCATGCGCTGCGGCGCAAAACCCGGACACCAAAGGCGCCAGAGATCCGGCCATGCCGCGCACCTCCACCACCAGAATGACCGGCAACCCCAAAACGGTGGCCAAATCCGCCGTGGAGCCAGCCCCCCCGACACCACTCTTGCCATCAAACAACCCCATCACCCCCTCGACAATACCCAGATTTCCGGCGCGTCTGGTGTGAAACAACGCCTGGCAAGCCTCGCGTCCCACCATGAAGGTATCGAGATTCCAGGAGGGAACACCGCATATGGCCTGATGCCAGGCCGGATCGATATAATCTGGACCCGCCTTGAACGGAGTCACGGCCAAGCCCAAACCACGCAACATCGCCATCAAGGCGAGGGTGACCGTGGTCTTGCCGCTTTGTGAGCGCACGGCAGAAACAATGAATCCCGGCGAGGTGAGTTCGGGTTTTTGCTGGTGGCTCATGGGATCCATTCTTTCCCTTTTTTTGTTTCAATGCCCAGCAACAGGCCATAGAGGGTTTCCAGACGGGGTGCGGCAATGCCCAAGGCGTTGGCTATGCGTACCGTGTTGCCCAGGATGGCCTCCACCTCCATGGGGCGTCCGGCTTCGTGATCCAACAGCATGCTGGTCTTGTAGGGCTGCATGGCCCGGGTTTCGGTGAGATTTTTTTCCACCACCTCAGGCGGAAGGGAGTGCCCAGCAGCTGCGGCCACAGACCATACCTCCTCCATGACCTGTCGCGCCAAACGGGAGAGGATTGGAGAGGCCATGATCTCCTGTGTGGTCAATCCTCCACCCAGGACGGAGAGGGGATTGAAAGGGGCATTCCAAACCAGTTTGCGCCAGCGCTCCGTGACGATGGAAGCGGAAGCCATGCAAGGGGTTGCAGCCTTGTTGAACCAGGTTGCCAAACGTTGGGCGGAAGGGGACTCTCCTTGCGGATAACGACCTATGGTGAGGCGTCCATGGCAGGTATGCCGTAACACCCCCGGAGCTGTGCGGCTGACGCAAATAAACGCCAAACCACTTAAAATCTCATGGTCAGGAAAGGCGGCAGCCACACTGGCTTCGATCTCCATGCCGTTTTGAATCAACACGATGACAGTGTCAGGCCCAACCACAGGACGGATGATGGCGGCAACGTCGATTTCCGACAGAACTTTCAGGGTGACGAGGATATAATCCGGGAGACCGGCATAGTCGGCGGGTTGGCGCAAGGTGGGCTGGGGGGTAAAGTGAAATGTGCCCTGAACGCTTTCGATGCGGATGCCCTGGGAACGAACTGCGGCAAAATCGGAGCGGCAGACAGCAGCCACCTCCAATCCGGCCTGTGCCAGGCGTCCCCCGTAGAAACCTCCGATGGCTCCGGTGCCGACCACGAGAATTCGAGGAGGAGAGATGGCCGATGGGTCGAGGCTGGCAGAAGCGACGGGGTGGGTTGTCTCCATGGGTTTTATCTTTCACTTCGGGAGTGGTGTGACATGAAAAAGATCAGAGCCAGTCTGCTGGCATCCACGGTGGTGATCTCTCTGGCCGTTCTTCCGGGAAGTGCCGGAGCGGCCAACATGGAGAGGGGCCGTGTCTTGCACGATAAATCCTGCAACGAGTGCCATGCCGCAAAATTTGGCGGCGACCCCAACCGTATGTACACCCGCCCCGACCACAAGAAAAAGAACAAAAAGGAGCTCGCGGCCATGGTGACCTTTTGCAGCCAGAGTGTCGGCACGAGCTGGTTTGATGACGAAGTGGCCGATGTGGTGGAGTATCTCGACAAAACATTTTACAAATTTCCCTGAGAAGCTCCATGCGTGCCACCATCAGGGCATTGTAACTATTCACTACCCGGCCACGAATCGGGGTCCAAGGGGCTGGCTCCCTGGCTTAGTCCAGGGCAGAGCCCTGGTGGAGTTCGGGGCGAAGCCCTGACAAAGGCTTTCATGTCCAAGCTTTCCTTGAAAGGGTGGAGAGTAGTTACAGGGCATTTTACTTCATCTCGATTGCCTGACGCAGAAGATCGGCATCGGCTTCCGCAAAGGCAACCAGAATCACCCGTTGCAATGAGCCGGACCCTGCCGCCAAGGTGTGATGAATGGCAGCGCTGGCAACCTGGGCCGCAGCCTCCTTCGGATAACCATAGACCCCTGTGCTGATGGCCGGAAAAGCCAGGGAGGTCATACCATGGTTCATGGCCAGACGTAAGGAGTTACGGTAGCAGTTGGCCAGCAGGCGGGCCGGATCCTTCTCCTGATGGTAGATGGGGCCTACCGTATGGATGACATGCCGGGCTGCCAGATTCCCGCCGGTGGTGATAACGGCTTCGCCAGTGGGAAGACCTTCCAGATAGCTCTCCTGGCGGATTTTTTTGCAAGCTTCCAGAATGGCTTGACCACCGGCGCGGTGAATAGCCCCATCCACGCCGCCACCTCCAAGAAGGGAGGTGTTGGCTGCGTTGACGATGGCGTCAACTTTCAGACGGGTGATATCTCCCGTGAGTACCTCCACGGAGTAAGTTTTTTCAGCTGGAGCCTGCATGGGTCATCTCCTGAAAGTCGTGGATTGATCGTGGATTTGTCATGGTTTTGTTACATATTGGTGGGGCCCAGGATGGGGCAGAGACAAAGCCAACAGGCAACCCGGTGGCTGGATTTATAAATATGGTATGAAGATTGCGTAGAGCATCTGCGACGGCGCAGGCGGACCTTTCCGCGACTTTGGAACCACTCCAGGTAGGGTAAAAAGCCATGTTGGACGTGACAAGCATTCCCTTCCCGACTCTCCCCCTGGCTCAGGCCGGCATCGGCGGTATCAAGGGTGGTACGGCCTCCTTTCAAAGCGACTTGAATCAGGCATTCCAAGGTGTTGGGCGTTCCGCAGGTGACGAAGCCTTTGCCGGGAAGATGGGTGTCGGTACTTCGGCGCGCCTGGAGACTCCCTGGCATGCGGGTGGGGGAGCGCCCATCCATACCTCCGAAGGCGCAGGTCGTGCGACTTGGCTGCCCTTTTCCGACGACAGCCTGTCAGGTGTGACAACGGACTCCTATTTGCAGCCGGGTCCGGCGCCGGGCCTAGCATCCTTGAGCAACGCCGAGATGAATTGGCTTGCCGAAGGTTTCCAGCAGCTTGCCATGGCGCAGGGGAGCGGCGCCATGGGGGGTGTCAAGACCCAGGTGGGTGTACTCCCTGGCAAGGCGCCGGGTTTGGCCGCACTCTCCAGGTCGGAACAAGCCTTCCTGAATGCCGAGTTCCGCGCTTCGGCTGCGGCGCGTGGTCAAAAGGCGCACCCGGAGCAAGGTAGCACCGTACAGCCACTTGGTCAAAATCCAGATCCAGCGACCCTCGATGCCCTGTATCGACGGCTGGCGCGGGAGAGCATGACCCCTGCCCAATCCACCCCTTACGATGCCCTCATCAGTCGTGCGGCCCAGCAAAACGGATTGGATCCCAAATTGTTGCGCGCGGTGGTGCAGACCGAAAGTGGCTTCAATCCCAAGGCGGTTTCCCAGGCTGGCGCCCAAGGCTTGATGCAGCTCATGCCCGAGACCGCCAAGGAGTTGGGTGTGACCAACTCGTTCAATCCGGAGCAAAACGTGATGGCCGGGGCGCGTTACCTGAAGCAACTCCTGGATCGCTACCAGGGCAACAAGAGCGCTGCCTTGGCAGCTTACAACTGGGGAATGGGAAATGTCGACCGCCGCTCCGAGCCTTTGCCGCAAGAGACGCGCAACTATATCTCACGAATCAACCGACTCATGTCGACGCACAACGCTTGATGAGCGGCAACTGTTCGCCTCTTTTTCAAAAAAGGCCCGGATATGAAGGCTTTTATCAAGGCTTCGCCCCGGAGCCCACCAGGACACCGTCTCAGGCCCTGCCAGGGAGCCAGCCCCCTGGACCCCGATTCGTTGGCGGATGGTGAATAATTACCGAAATTTAACCTGATTTCGACCGGCGTTTTTGGCCTCGTAAAGCAGGGTATCGGCAGCCTGGAGCAGTGTTTGCGGATCCTGGTCCGCCACGGGGAGCAGGCTGGCGATGCCCATGCTCAGGGTGACCACGTCGCTACAGTCGGAATAGTGATGCGGAATCCGCAGATCAGCAACGGCCTTTTGGATGCTTGCAGCCAGGTGGACGGCCCCATCGGTCGGAGTCGATGGGAGGACACAGGCAAACTCCTCGCCCCCGTATCGGGCAACCAGATCGGTGCTGCGCTCCAGGGTGTCCGCCATGCATCGAGCGATCTTTTGCAGGCACTGGTCGCCGGCATGGTGGCCGTAATGGTCGTTGAATTTTTTAAAATGATCCACGTCGATCAGGATGGCAGAGATCGGCGTGTTCCCCTGGCGCAGACCACGCCCCCACTCCTGTCGAAGAAACTCGTCCAGACGGCGACGGTTGGGTATGCCGGTCAAGCCGTCCATGGAGGCGATTTTTTTCAGCAGGTCGGTTTTGAGTTTCAGGTCGATGTGGGCCTTGACCCGGGCGCGCAACAGGAAGGGTTTGACTGGCTTGGTCACATAATCCACACCCCCGGCCTCAAAACCGGTGGCTTCGTACTGCTCCTCGTCCATGGCCGTCACGAAAATGACCGGTGTCTCCCGCGTGGATGCCTGAACTTTCAACTGTCGACACACTTCATATCCATTCATCCCGGGCATGACGACATCCAGGAGGATGAGGTCAGGTTCTTTGTTCCTGGCCAACTCGGTCACTTTGGCTGGCTGAGTGGAGAACAACACCCGATAATCTGACTGAAGAATTTTCGCCAGAACTTCAATGTTGTTGGGTTCATCATCCACGATGAGCACAACTGGCTTTTTATTGTCAGAATGCATGGGGTGTTTCTACTTTATAAGCGGAATCTTCACCTTCCCATCCTATGTCAATAAGGGGAGTGTCAGCAATGATGAATTCTTGAGTCACTCCACACCATCCTTGCCGAGACGGGAAAGAAGGCCAGCCACAACTTTTGCGCCATGTTCAAACTCCAGATTGTCCAAAGCCAGGGTAAGTTCGGTGACGATCATCTGGTCCGTGCAGGAAGCGAGAAGATCCCTGATGGAAAGAAAGTATTCCCGAGCCTGAAAATCCTGGTCCAGAAGACCCTGGTGCAATTTGGCGAGTTGTTCCCTGAGTTGCTGCCGGTGACCGGGGTCATCGGAGCGTGCAGGGGATGAGACGGCAGGAGTGGGGCGGTTGGATTGGTGCGCAACGGCATGCGTCAATCTTTTCATCTCCAGGCACAGGGTATTCAAGGCAACCTTGCACCCAGGCATGTCGTTGTTTCTGATTGTGTCGCCTATCCTGGCCGCGCAACCGGCAATCGACTTTGCCGAGATGTTCCCGGCTGACCCCTTGATGCCATGCACCAGATTTTTGATCTCCTCTGTCGCATGGCGGTCCCATAACCTGGCCAACTGGTCATCCAGGTCGGCATATTTTTTGACAAAGTTGGCGAGCAGCTTATCCAGCAGTGCCCGATCCCCTTCAAAACGATCCATGGCGTCATCCCAATCGATCATCTTGAGCCATGCATCGGATCCAGCGGGGGGGGGCACAGTCAGCGTGGTTGTTGTGCGATCGGAAAGGGTCTGGCTTGGCCGGTCGGCCAGAATCGGTGCCAGAATGTCGGCGAGCACCTTGAAGAGGGTTTTGATGTGGACCGGCTTGGTCAGATAGCCGTTCATGCCCAGGGCCAGGCACCGCTCCTGTTCGCTCTTCAGGGCATGGGCCGTCATGGCAATGATGGGTAACGTCTCCGGTGTAAACTTTTCGCGCAACCGGCGCGTGGCCTCGTATCCGTCCATGACCGGCATCTGTAGGTCCATGAGAAGACAATCGAACGTTGCGTGATCGACCAGAAGGCGTTCCACGGCGATCAAGCCGTTGGCAGCGCGTTCGGTGATGACGTTGGCCTTGCCGAGGATCCCCTCGGCGACCTGCCAGTTGACATCATGGTCTTCGACGACGAGGATTCTGGCTTCCTTCAGGGTGGCCCGGTGCTGGGTCAACTCCATGTCGTCGGTCGCCTGTTGTTTCTGCGGACGGGGTGTGAACACACCCCGAAAATCCTGGATGGCATCGAAAAGCACGGAAGGTGTGACCGGTTTGCGCAAAACTCTTCTGACGCCCATATCCTGGGTTTTGTGGAAGACCTCCTGCTGATCGAAAGCCGTGACCATGATCACCGTGGCAGAGTTGGCGATCAAGGGATCTTCCGAGATGCGACGCGCTGTCTCGATCCCATCCATACCCGGCATGCGCCAGTCGAGCAAAACCATGTCGTAAGGGAGATGATCTTCGCGCACGGCGCGTGCAAGCTCGGCGATGGCAAGTTCACCCGAAGAGACGGAAGTCAACGAGAAACCAAACTCCCGGATCATGTTTTCCAGGATGCTGCGGGCGTTGTCGTTGTCATCGACGATGAGAATGCGCAGCGCCGCATCGTGGGACAGCGTGGGAGCAGGAACCGGCGCCGACCGGGTTTGTCTGTCAAAGGGCAGGGTGAAGTAAAATACGCTGCCCACGCCAGGTGTGCTGGTGACGCCGATATCACCCCCCATCATGTCGACCAGGCGTTTGCAGATGGTCAGGCCCAGGCCAGTACCCCCATAATGGCGCGTCGTCGAGGTGTCAGCCTGAGTAAATGCTTGAAACAACAATGATATTTGAAAATCAGATAAACCTATGCCGGTATCCTTGACAGAAAATTTCAGCCGCATCCTGGCATCGGTGGTATCGACCTGGGCAACGCTGACGATAACCTCGCCGGTGTGGGTGAATTTGACGGCATTTGTGCCAAGGTTGATCAACACCTGTTCCAGGCGAAAGGCATCTCCGACCAGTTCGGTGGGCAGGTTGACCGGGGTGTTAAACAGAAGCTCCAGGCCTTTCTCTTCGGCCCGCAGCGAGATGATTCCAGATACCTTTTCCAGAACAGTTTGCAGATTGAACGAACGATGTTCCAGTTCCAAACGCCCAGCCTCGATTTTGGAAAAATCCAGAATATCGTCAATGATGCCGAGCAGGGTTTCGGCGGCAAGCTGAATTTTTTGCATCTGGTTTTGTTGATCGGGACTGAGCTGCGACTGGGAGAGCAAATACCCCATGCCGATAATGGTGTTCATGGGGGTACGGATCTCATGGCTCATGTTGGCCAGGAAGATGCTTTTGGCCTGGTTGGCTTTGTCGGAGGCTTCCTTGGCCTCCCGCAGGGCATCTTCGATCTGCCGGCGCAACGTTACATCCCGAATGACAGCGGAAAAAAATCGTCCCCCTTCCGTGGTGACCCAGGTGTTGAGGGACATTTCCAGGGGAAATTCGTGCCCGTCCTTGTGTACGCCGGCCAACTCGGTCATCTGTCCGATCAACGGACCGTGACCGCCCTGATTCAGGCAACGTTGAAAGCTTTTTTGGTGGGCCTCGTCATATTTCTCTGGAACCAGAATGGAGACTTTCTGGCCGATGATCTCCTTTTCCAGGTGGCCGAACAACAATTGTGCTCCTTGGTTCCAGAATACGATGCGTTGATCTTGATCAACGGCGACGATGGCATCTTGTATGGATGTGGTGACCGAACGAAAACGCTCCTCACTGGCCTGCAATCGGGAGAGGGTTTTTTTATGGTTGGCGACCTCGTCACGCAATTCCTGGTTGGTCACCTCCGAAGTGGATATGGCCTCTTCCAGATAGGCCAGCATTTGTCTGCGCTGAGAGATATCCCGCAAATAGGCAGTAAAGAAAGGGAACTCTTTGCCAGGGGTCACGGTTATGGCAACTTCCGTCGGAATCGGGCGACCCTGGGCATCCTGGGAGATGAGTTCGACATGCCGGTTGAGAACCTGATGTTCCCCTGTGGCGAGGTAGCGGGCCAGCCCCTGGCGATGTCTCTCCCGCATGTCGGGTGGAATGATGATTTCGCTGATGTCCTGACCCAGGACATCACTTTTGCGAAATCCGAAAACAGCCTCCGCAGCCTGGTTGAACTCCAGGATATGACCATGGGCATCGATGGAGATGATGGCATCCATGGCTGTATCCAGTATGGCGCGCAGCCTCTGCTCGCTGTGGTGCAGGTTGTCGCTGGCATGGTGCAACCTCTCCTCCATGGCCTTCAGAAGACGGTGAAACACCAATCCCAGCAGCAAGGCGATACCCAGATTGCCAGCGAGGAGCAGGAGCATGTAGTCCCAGGTCACATGTTCCATGTCGGCATCGCTGAAAATGGCCACGATCCGCCCCACCGGGCGTCCACCGATGTCTGCCAGGGTATCGACGGCCAAATGATCATGCTCCAGATTGTGGAGTGGCTGCAACAATCGGCTGGCCAGTGGAATCTTGTGGTTGCCAAGCAGGATATGTTCGTCCAAATGCGGGGGAAGAGCAGGCAAGGTGCTGGCTGCCAGGACAATTTTTGTGAATTGTTGCCAATCGGCGGGACGTTCCAGCAGAGCCATGCCCGTTTCCCAGGCCTGGCGGTCGAGATACCTTTTCTCCAGGAAAACAAGCAGGTCGATCCGAAGCATTTTTCGGATGGATTTCAGCAGGGCGGACACCTCCATGCCCAGGTCAATGAAGCCGATCAATCTGCCCTGGTCCCGCCACGGGGCAACAACCCGCAACGCCAAAGCTCCGGTAGAGCCCAATTCCAGGCCATGCGCGGTTGCCCCGCTCCTTTGGGATTTCAGCAGGGTCTGGGATTGAATGGTGTCGCCAAACCGATCAGGGGCATGCACCCGGAGAAAGTTGACCCCATCCGGACCGTGCAAGTAGAGGTGGGTGATGCCATTTTCCCGCCGCAGACGTTCCCAGGTTTCCTGGGATCCAGCAAGCAGGGCCTGCCGGTCGCCAGCCCGGTAAGGGGCCAGAAAACGAGCGTCACGGCTGACCTCCTCCAGAATGGCCACCATGGTCTGCGCGTTGACTTCCAGCAAAGTCTGGAAGGATCCCATGACATCCAGTTGCACCCGTCGGTAGGCATCCTCCTCCATGGAGTCGCGCATCTTGTGGATGGAGAAGGTAAAAAAAAGCAACATCAGCCCAAAGGCAGCAACGAAAGCGACGATGACGGGCCGGTGTATGCGCCATGTGGCGCCATCTTCGTCGGTTTCCCTGGCGGATAAGGTCATCATGTCACCCCGTTTCAGGCATGGCACGATCGGTGGCAACCAGAAAGCACGACTCCGGCTCGCAGTCGCTAACTCACGACAATCCGCCCATGCGATCGAGGATCATGATGATGTTCGCTCAACCAGTCAATCAAAAAGCAAAAAAGGAGGAAGGGCCATGCCCTTCCTCCTGATGGGGCTCGGGGCAAAGCCCCGACGAAGGCCTTCATGCCCAAGCATCTTCATTTAAGGGTGAAGAAGGTGCGCCATACGTCTTAGAAGTCGACGACAAGCTCGGCTTTGCCGACGTTCACACTTCTGCCGGTGCCGCCATCAGAGATGGTGTAGTCCTTCTCATTGTAATATTGGACTTTGACGTTGGTGTGTTCAAGGATCGCCACCGTGATGCCAGCCAGATAACGGTCTTCAGGCAGGGCAACCGCCAGGGCCTCCTTGGTGCCCTGATAGGCGAGGGAGAAGGTGGTTTCCTTGCTGAAAAGGTTGGCGGTATAGCCCAATTCGGTGTTCCAGGCCCTGGGTTTGGCGCCCCGGCCTTTGAAGGCAACTTCACCCACCTGGAAGCTGTCGGTCGCCGAGGCATACTCCCCGATGAGGATAAACTGGTTCCAGTTTACATTGGCATGCAGCCCGACCCCTGACACATGATCCTGGACGCCGGCCAGCACGGTCGGTATGGCGGAAAGGGTTCCGGAGTCATCCAGGCTGTTGGTATAGCCGGCGCCGATGTCCAGTTCCAGATTCATCCCCTTGTTTTCCAACTTGTAACCCAGATTGAGGCCCCCTTCCGAGACCGTGTCATCTTTGCCGGTGCGGTTGACATCCCCGTTGTAGAGCCACCCCGAGCCATAAACTCCGTTGCTTTCAAAGCCTACCTGGCCAACGGTCTCCTTGGCCCGGGAGAGCGTCAAGGTGAGCGGATCATCGATCAGATTGGTGGTGTAGGTAGAGAGGGGGGTGACCAGGCGTCCAGCGGTCAGGAACAGCGGAAAGCGCTCGGTGTTGCCCAGGGTGATGTTGGCCTCGTCCAGGCGCACGCGGTTTTTATCTGCCGGAGGACCGTCATCGACGCCCTTCTCGTAAATGATCTGCATGCGGGCTTTGGTCCATTCATTGACATCGGCGTCCGCAGTCAGGTGGGCTTCGGAGACGAAGATATCACTTGATTTCTGATTGTTGGCGATGCTCTTGCCCGAGGTCACGGCGTCGACCTTGACCAGACCGCTGAATTTGATTTTTTCAGCCAGACTCGACCCGGATTTTTCCGCTTCCTTGCCCTCATCCCTGCCTCCACTGCGGGCGCTGGCAACGGGAGCCTCGTCGCGGGGTTGATTGACCTGGGACTTCAGGGCATCCAGTTCGCGTTGTTGCTTCTGAATGATTTTCCACATCTCCTCGCGGCTGGGCATGTCCGCAGCCAGGGCCGTCGCCGAGGCGCCCATGACCAAAGGCAATGCCAGGGCCAATGATTGCAACTTCGATGTTTTCATGGTGATCTTTCCCTTCCCATCTGAACGGTACATGAGAACTCTTCTCCGTATGACCTGTTGACACCCCCCTGTCAAAACAACGTGAATCCGCACTGCTTTCTGCGCACGAACCGCTTTGGCCACCTTTCCCTGGGGGGAGATACATCGACCGCTCCATGGTTCTTCCAGGCAGGTTTTCGCGGATGATGCTGATTGGGTGTCATCGTTGCAGCAGGCACGGCAAAACCTGACAGGTACCCCCGAGGGGTGCCTAGCAATAACGTGACCATGTTGCCAGATGGGAGTGATCGAGACGGGAGGGGGGGGAGATCAGGAGGGGGAGTGGGGAGGAGATCTCTCCTCCCCAAAAAATCAAAACGTCTTGCTGACACTCAGAACGACACGATCCTTCGTCAGGCGGGGTAGGGCATAATTTTTTCCATCCCCATCCGTTCCATACAGGTTGACACCGAAGTCCAGTCCCACAAACTCCCTGGAGAGGCCGATGCGATAATCACCATACCCTTTCGAGGAGCTCGGTATTTTGAAATAGTCGCCAAAGGAGTAGCCATAGTGAGCCGACGCTTTGATTTTTTCGGGAAACTCATAGTCGGCCTGGCCTTCCACGTAGGAGGCTGACTGACTCCCAACGAGGTTGCCCGCCGCATCCGCTGCGCCGGAGAAGTCGGGGGAGAAGGAGTATTTGGTGGTCAGACCCACACCTGCAATCTTGTAACCCAGCCCCAGGTAATATTCACCAAACGCGCTGCCCATACGGGCAGCCGAACCAGGGTAGGCATAGTGCAGGTATCCAACATCGACACTCATGCCGTTGCTGAACTCCTTGGCAAAGCCGCCGTTGATGTCCACCTCCAGGTGCGGCAGGCCACCATCGACCGCCGGTGCGCCGCCATCGAAATCGACGTTGCTGCCCCAGACTCCCACATAGAGACCTAAATCGTGGGACACCTTGAAACCACCCTGGAGAGCGGGATCCCTGTCGGTCTGTGAAATACCCCGCCACACGTAGTCGCTGGTCAGCGAAACATTGGACGTGACGGTGAAATCCCCGGCTTTCGTTTCGGCCTGGACGGACGGTGCGGCGGCCATGCCGGCTACCGCCAACCCCAGCAATATCTTACTTGTATGACGCATGATTTCGCTTCCTTCCAACATCTCCAGATGGCTGTTTGCATCACCAGCGAGGGTGACAGTATGATCGACGTGAGGAAAAATAGCAATTTTCATGCCACAATCGTCAGCAAGACCTGTGACGGGAAAGGTTTGCCAGGATCGAGGTGGGTTCTGTTGACCCATGGGCAGGGTTATGCTCATATAAAAATATTGTATTTAAACTAAATATTAAAATTCAAGCGCCAAGTGGCAGGGGTTGGAAACAGGGCTTCAATGGGCTCACGGCGGGCAGGGATCCCTCCGGAAAGGTCGCTTTAAAAGTCGCTTTGGCCCGTTTGCGGAATCTGTTTTGTGCCTGGTGAAGCGATAAATTGATGAAGAAATAGGCAGAGCAACCAGGAACGCCTAAGAATAGATCATATGATCGCAATAGCCATGACCTTCGTTTCGGCCACCGCACAGGAGGCGCTCCCCCATTATTGGGGCGCTGCCCCAAACCCCGCCAGGAGGAAGGGCACAGCCCTTCCTCCTGGACCTCCATCCCAGTCTTTCAATCGTTTATTGGGGGTAGCAGGGTCGGGACGATGATCGCGGCGAGAGCGCGCTCCAGTCGAACCCAATCCGCTTCCCTGCCGGGCAGGCCAAACCGGAGGCTGGGAGGGTCATCAAAGGCCCGGACCAGGACGGCCTGACGGGCCATATGGTCCTGAATGTATCGGGCGGCTGGGGTGCGGACCCACTGAAACAGATCGGTGCCGCCGGAGGGTGGCAAATGGTGGGTGGACAACAGCTCCCCCAGGCGTCGGGCGTCGGTGGCGAGACGAGAGCGGGTGGTCGTTTGCCATGTCCGATCCTGCAAAGCAAGGGAGGCCGCGAAACGGGTGGGTCCGGCCAGAGACCATGGGCCAAGAGCGCTGGATGCCTGTGTTCGGATCGCTGGGGGAGCCAATAAAAATCCACAGCGTGCCCCGGCCAAACCAAAAAATTTTCCCAAAGATCGTAAAAGAATCAAACCCGGAGTCCCGGCGTGAGGCGAGAGGCTCTCTGTTGGCGTGGTATCCATGAAGGCCTCATCCACCACCAGCCAGCGTTTGTTTTTGGCCAGGCGCTCGGCCCAGGCCAGGAGCGTTGCCGGAGCGTAACGGCAACCGGTTGGATTGTTGGGATTGACCAGGAGCAGCAGGTCCACATCGTCCGGTGGCATCTCCAGGGAGGCGTGGGAGAGAGGAACCACGTCGCGGCCCGCCGTGCGCCAGGCATGGGCATGTTCGGCGTAGGTCGGCGTGGGAATCCCGATGCGTTGGGCGGAGAGCAACCGTGGCAAGATTTGGATCGTGGCCTGGGAACCGGCTGTCGGCAGCAGATGGGGCGTTTGAAAATATGCCTGTGCAGCAGCCTCCAGGCCATCTTCCTCTTCCGGCAGCCGGTTCCAGCAAGGGCCGGGAATGGGCGGAACGGGCCATGGATCAGGATTGATGCCAGTGGAGAGATCCAGCCAACTCTCAAAGGGAGTGCCGTAGGCGCGTGCGGCCTGACGCAGGTGACCACCATGTTCAAGCAAAGTGCATGACTCCCCATACCAGACTGGCCAGAAAACCCCAACTCCAGGCGCCACGCTCCACAATCGTCAGGGCTCGGAGAATGTCCTCCATGCGCGGCGGCATCCCCTCTCCCAGGAGGGGACGCTCCTGCATCCGGCCATGGTACGGAGCGGCCCCTCCCAACTGGAGTTCCAGAGCGCCGGCGCCGGTGGCCATGACGATGCCGGCATTGGGGCTTTTCCACACCGGGCGGTCACGCCAGGCGCGAAGCGCCGACCGGGTTTTGCCCATGAGGGCGTAGGTGATGGCGGTCAAACGGGCAGGGAACCAGTTCAGCCCATCATCCAGGCGGGCCGCCGCCCAGCCAAAGTATAAAAAACGTTCGGTGCGATATCCCCACATGGCGTCCAGGGTGTTGACCAGGCGGTAGGCGACTGCCCCCGGCGCTCCGGCCACCAGGAACCAAAAGAGGGTGCCAAAGACAGCATCACAGCCATTTTCCAGCATGGACTCGACCCCGGCCAGGGCAACCTCCCGGGAGTTCAAGTGGGCCGTATCGCGACTGACCACATATTGCACCCGTCCACGGGCGCCTGCCACGCCATCCCGACGCCAGGCGGCAACGATGGCCCGGCCATGCTCTCCCAGGCTGCGCAGACCCAAGGCCAGATAGAGCGCCACCACAGCGATCCCGGATCCGATCAGCGTATCGTTTGTCAGCAGATGCACAGCCGCCACCCAGGGCAGAACCAGAAAAGCGACAGCCACGACCCCAGGCCAGCGGCTTTGACCCGGCTTGTTGAAGTGCGCTTCAATCCAACAGGCCAGGCGACCAAAGCCCACCAGGGGATGGTGGCACTCCGGCTCACCCAGCGCACGGTCCAAAAGCAGGGCCGGCAAGAGGAGAGCGGCATGATATGTTGACAAAAGATCCATGGCGTGTCTGGAAGATCCGGCTTTTCCGTGTCCGCGTCAAGTTTGGATATCATGATTCAGTGCCCGGCAACGAAACCGGGATCCAGAGAGCCAGATCCCCTGCAATCGTTCAGACCCCCCATGTCAGTAACCATTCAGCACCCGGCAACGCATCGGGGTCCAGAGGGCTGGCTCCCTGGCTTGGTCCAGGGCATCGCCCTGGTGAGGTTCGGGGCGAAGCCCTGACAAAGGCTTTCCTGTCCAGGCTTTTTTTGAGGGGGTAATGAACGGTTACGATCCCCTGGAACCCGATGCCAAAAAATGATCGTGGCCTCGGGTGTGCCCATGGCTCATACGATTGCCCTGGGTGACAACCTGGTGGCTGTTTGTGCTTGCCAGGGGCGCAAAACTTCCCCATACTGCCCTGATAATGGGGTTTTTTCGATCAAAATCATAAATCTGTCATCGAGTTGTTTTCCTGCCCAGAAAAACAGGCCGCCCCCCGGCAGCGGCTTGTCGTGCCCTTGCTTTGCCGGATCATATAACCTATCATGTAGGAGAGAAAAGATGAGATCGTCCTTCAACGCCAAAAAAAAACCAGATCACCGATATTCTGCAAAGGAAGAACCAGGACATCACGGAAGCGGCGACGGAATATGACCAATACCTGCACGCCAATCAGGCTCGGCGACACATTCAGCAAGTCACTGGTTTGAATCCGACGCCGGAGTTTTTGGTAGCCCATGCAACCCGGGATCCCCAACACATGGAACTGTCGCGCCAGGATATGAGCCAGGCCATGGCTGA
>JADGBZ010000067.1 GCA_015231175.1 Magnetococcales bacterium
GCCCCGAACCCCACCAGGAGGAAGGGCGCAGCCCATCCTCCTGGACCTCCATCCCGGTTTTTCAATCGTTTTTTTGGCAGGTTTGAACGGATACGGTCATGGCAAAAATTTCCGTCGGCATTTTGGGTGCGACCGGATATACGGGAGGCGAGTTGGTGCGCATTCTCTCCCGTCATCCTGCCGTGCAGATCACCTGGGTCACATCGGAACGTTATGCCGACAAGCCCCTGACCGATGCTTTTCCGCATCTGCGCGGTGCCGGTGATCTGCGCTGTCAGAAATTGGTTCCATCGCGGGCCGCCGTCGAGTGCGAAGTCGCGTTTTGCGCCATGCCCCACCTGACCTCCATGGAGGTGGTTCCCCAGCTTTTGGGGCAGGGGTGCCGGGTGGTGGATTTGTCGGCGGATTTTCGTTTGCACGATCCGCGCATCTTTCAGGAGTGGTATGGCGTCGAACACAAGGCTGCCGACCTGTTGTACGAGGCGGTTTATGGCCTTCCCGAGCGCCATCGTGCCACTCTCGGCAAGGCCCGGCTGGTGGCCAATCCAGGGTGCTACCCCACGTCGGTGTTGTTGGCGTTGGGGCCGCTCCTCGAAGCGGAGGCCGTCGAACCGGGAACCATCATCATCGACAGCAAGTCGGGTGTCAGTGGGGCAGGGCGGTCCGCCCAGCAAGGCAGCCTGTTTGCCGAGTTGCAGGATGGGTTCCGTCCCTACAAGGTGACGGGGCACCGTCACATTGCCGAAATGGAACAGGAGTTGACGGGCTATGCTGGACGGCCTGTACAGATTCGCTTCACACCCCACCTTCTTCCCCAATCTCGGGGAATTCTTTCCACCCTCTATCTGCGTCCGCAGCAGGGACGCACGGCAGCGACCGTGCGGGAGTTGCTGGCATGGCGTTATGAACAGGAGCCTTTTGTGCGTGTTCTGCCTGAGGGAGAGCTTCCTGCGACCAGCGAAGTTCGGGGGTCGAACTATTGCCACCTGGGTGTGACGATGGATAAACGCACGGGCTGGTTGATGGTGTTTTCTGTCATCGACAATCTTGTCAAGGGAGCTGCTGGCCAGGCCATACAGAATTTCAACCTGATGATGGGGCGGCCTGAGACAGAAGGGCTTGACCAGGTGGCTTTGTTTCCTTAGTTATGGTGCAGGAGGGTCGGAGCAAAAGCACCAAATTGCGGTCGGCCTACGGATGGGCTTGCCAAGAGCCGGCAAGTCTGTTAACAAGCGGAAGCGGAAGACCCATGGGATTGATCCCGTATTGGAGGAAAAGATAATGGCGATGATGATTAGTGAAGATTGTACGAACTGTGACGTGTGCTTGCCGGAGTGTCCGAATGAGGCCATTACCGATGGCTCGGATGTGGATTCGGATATTTATTACATTCATCCCGATCTCTGCACCGAGTGCGAAGGGGCCTTTGATGAGCCACAGTGCGTGGCAGTCTGCCCGGTCGAGTGCATTGTGGTCGATCCTGACCACGAGGAGACCAAGGAAGAGTTGATGGCTAAGTTTCAGGCTCTGCACGGCTGATATCGCTTTTGGATCTTGGCCAGGAAGTGGGTCATCCAGGGCTGCGGTGGGTTCCACTGGCAAGTTTGTACAGCGTAAACGGGAGAGGGGCGTGCGGTTTTGGGCGCCCTTTTTCTGTTTTTAAGGGGTTTGCTGCACGCATGGAAGGGTGAAGGAATGCCACAAAGCATGACCGGATTTTCCCGTCTCGAAAGTTCGGAAGGGGATGTGGAAATTGTCTGGCAACTGAAATCGGTCAACCATCGCTATCTGGAAATTCATTTTCGCCTGCCGGATGGACTCGGAGATCTGGAGGGGATGGCGCGTAAGCGCCTACAGGCGTTCTTTTCCCGGGGCCATCTCGATTGTTCTCTGGCCCTCAGGCGGGGGAACGGTACAGGTGGGACCATGGTTTTGGATGAGGCCCTTTTGGAGGAGTTGTTATCCATGGAGGGCCGTTTGCGCACCCGGCTGGATGGTCGTGGTGCAGGCCTGTCACTGGGAAAGTTGCTCTCCTGGCCGGGCGTGGTGCGCCAGGCGCAGGGGTCCGGATGGTCCGAACCGGTTACTCCGGCCCTGCTGGAAATTCTGCTCCTCCATCTGGAAAAAGCAGCACGCGAGCTGGAGGCGACACGGCGGCGTGAAGGTGAGCTGCTGACGGAATTGTTGCAGAAGCAACTCTCCGACCTTGCGGTGTTGGTAGAGCAGGTGGAGAATCGGCTGCCAACAGTTCGTTCAGAACTGGAGTGCCGTTTGCGGCAACGGTTGGCAGAGTTGGGTGAAACGGGCGCTGACCCGGTGCGGCTTTCCCAGGAGATCGTGTTCTATCTGCATCGCATGGACGTGGCCGAAGAGTTGGACCGCCTCAAAGTTCATATCCGCGAAATGAAAGCCATCCTGGAACAAGGTGGTCCGGTGGGAAGGCGCCTGGATTTTTTGTGTCAGGAACTGCATCGTGAAGCCAATACACTTGGTTCCAAGTCCCAGGATGGTCAGTTGACGCGCCTGGGTGTGGATATGAAAGTGGCGATTGAAAAGTTGCGGGAGCAGATCCAAAATCTGGAGTAAGCCTGTTTCTGGAGGGAATATGCGTCATCACCCGCCGTTCATGATCATCGTTTCTGCACCATCTGGCGCCGGGAAGACCACGTTGCTGCGTCATCTCATGGCGCACCTGGGGGGGGTGCGGTTTTCTGTTTCCACAACAACCCGACAGCCCCGCGCCGGGGAAAAAGAGGGTGTGGACTATTTTTTTGTGGATCGCGCTTCCTTTGAACAGCGCCGTGACCGGGGGGAGTTTTTGGAATGGGCGGAAGTATTTGGCAATTTTTACGGAACGGCACAGGATTTTGTGGCCAAGACCCTGGCCGAAGGAAATGACCTTCTTCTCGACATCGATTGGCAGGGACGCCGCCAGGTGGTCGAGCGGGTTAAACGGGGAGTTGTACCATTGGAGGTGGTCACCATTGCCATTTTGCCCCCTTCTCGCTCTTCGTTGGCCTCCCGCCTGTCCGGACGTGGGTCGGATGACCCCTCTGTCATTGAAAAACGCATGCGGGCGGCTGGTGAGGAGATATCCCATTGGCAGGAGTATGACTATCTCCTCGTCAACGATGACTTGCCACGGGCCCAGGAGGATCTTGTGGCCATTGTGCGGGCCGAACGTTTGCGCAAGCCTCGGATGGCCCAGGGCATCGAGCAAATTTTGGCGACTTTTGTCAGCCAATCTCGATGAAACAAATCGGGTCCAGGGGGCTGGCTCCCTGGCAGGGCCTTAGACATCGCCCTGGTGAGGTTCGGGGCGAAGCCCTGACAAGGGCTCACATATTCCAGTTTTTTTTAGTGATGGTGCTGAATCGTTACGATGATTTGTAGCGGTAATGTCGGTGACAGGGTTGAAGGGAGTGAATGTTCATGGCGCGGGTAACGGTCGACGATTGTATTCAAAATGTGCCCAACCGGTTTGAATTGGTGATTTTGGCGGCACGACGGGCACGGCAATTGACCAAAGGGGCAGAGTGTACGGTTCCTCTCGACAATGACAAGAATACCGTCCTCGCTTTGCGGGAGATCGGGGAGAACAGCATCGACATCCAGGCGTTGTACCAGGAATTGCCGTCGGAGGTGGAAGAGGATCTCCAGGATGACGAGATTGATCTGGATGCCCGGGCATTGATGGATGAGGAGACCCGCCTGGCGGGGGTGAAGGAAGAGAACCTTGCCGATATGCCAGCAGCTAATGATGCCGAAGAGGAGCCGATTGTCGAAGAGTAGGGGGATCTTTGTTTTGATGGGTATTGAACAGATGCGAGAGAGGCTGGTCTGTCCTGTTGTCCTGCCCGGGGAGTGACGGTGCCTTGCTGCAGTGGCCAGAACTGATCGAGCGCATTCAAGACTACCATCCGGAAGCGGATGTGGGTGTTTTGGATCGGCTGCGGGTTTTCTTGTCCGGTCTCCCCGCACGCAAGGGTGACAGGCCAAGTGATCCTGCTCCCTACCATCCCTTGGCCGTGGCGGAAATTTTGACCGACCTGGGTCTCGATATGGCCTCGGTGGTGGCCGGGATGTTGGTGAAGGGGGTGATCTCGTCTGCCGTGACCCTGGATCAGGTGCGGAAAGAGTTTGGGGTGGCCGTCGCGTTTCTGGTGGAGGGGACTGCCCGGATTGGCCAGTTGTCGAGCCGCAGCCAACTGGACACCCAGACCGAGGATTATCGCAAGATGATTCTTGCCCTGGCGCGGGATATTCGTGTGGTCCTGATTCATTTGGCGTTGAGTCTCCAGCAGCTTCGCGCCATGGTCGCGAACAAAGAGCCGCCGGACTCTCCTCTGGTGGTGCGCACGGCAGCCGAAGTGTTGGGAATCGATGCTCCGATCGCCCATCGCCTGGGAGTTTATTGGCTCAAAAACCAGCTTGAAGATTTGGCTTTCTGGTTGCGCGAGCCGGATACCTATCTCGATCTGCTGGATCGGCTGAAAAAACGCCGCAAGGGGGGAGAGGATGTCGTTCGCAAGGTGGTTTCCATCATTGAAAACCGCCTGGAGGAGTATGACATCAAAGGTTGGGTTTCCGGTCGGGAGAAGCATCCCTATTCGGTCTGGTGCAAGTTGCAACGCAAAGGGAGCACTCTGGACGATCTGCACGATCTGATTGCCTATCGCATCGTGGTGGAAAACAAGGTGGATTGTTATCGTGCCTTGGGCATGATTCATGGCGAACTGGTTCCCATTCCCGGACGGTTCAAGGATTATATCGCTTTGCCCAAAAGCAATGGCTATCAATCCCTGCACACGGCGTGTATCGGTCCGTTCGGCAATCGGATTGAAATCCAGATCCGTACCGAAGAGATGCACCAGATGGCTGAAGGGGGGGTGGCGGCGCACTGGTACTACAAGAGTGGTGGCTTGGGAGTTGGCAAAGGGGTGGGGGCTACCGGTTATGCCTGGCTGCAAAAACTGCTGAAGGTTCATCAAAACGCCGATGATCCGGAACAGTTCCTGGAAAATGTCAAGATCGACCTCTTTCCGGACGAGATCTATTTATTTACACCCCAGGGAAAGATCATCACCTTGCCACGCAATGCAACCCCGGTGGATTTTGCCTATGCCGTACACAGCGAGGTGGGAGACCAGTGCCAGGGGTGCAAAATCAACGGACGGATCATGCCGTTGCGCACGCCTCTGCATACCGGGGATACGGTTGAGATTTTGACTGGAAAACATCCCCATCCCAACCGCAACTGGCTGCAATTCGTTGTCAGTGGCAAGGCAAAGTATTGTATCAGCCGCTGGATCAAGGAGCGGGAACGCGACCAACTGGTGACCATGGGCCGGGACATGCTTGAACGCGAGGTCCGGAAGGTGGGGCATGGATTGGCCTTGACCGACAAGGGATTGCAGCGGGGTGTGGATGCGCTTGGATTGCCCAACGTCGAGGAGTTGTTGTTTCAAATCGGGGTGGCGCGTCTCTCCGCAGTGGCCGTTTTGCACCGCATGTTTCCCGATGAGGCGGGACGTGGCTCACGGGTTGCGGGCACACAAAAGGGTGCGGGCTCCGAGCGGAAAGGGCATGCGGACAAAGGGTTGGTTTTGTCGGGTTTGTTGACGGACATGGCCGTTCATGCTGCCCGTTGTTGTGGACCCGTTCCGGGCGACGCCATCATCGGCATCGTCACCACAGGCCGGGGAATCACCATCCATACCCACGACTGCCCGACCCTGCAAACCTTCGCCGGGGAGCCCGAACGATGGATTGAAAATTTGACCTGGCCAGCGGCGCGGGGTACTCAGTACCTGGCTCGTTTGCGGGTCATGGCCGCCTCCGCCAGAAAAGTTCTCGCTCTCACCGCCGAAGTGGTGGCTGAGGCCAAAGCCAATGTTCTGGAAGCCCGTTTTCGGGATCGGAATCGGGAACCCTGTGAGTTGCTCCTGGAAGTGGAAGTGCGCGATGGAGACCATCTGAACCAGGTTCGCAAGGGCATCGCTGCCCTGCCGGGGGTCATTCATGTCGAGAGGATCAAGGGGTAGGTTGGGCAAGGGGTAGGTTGGGTGTGACGGCGTCACTCCACGGTTACGCTCTTGGCCAAATTTCTCGGCTGGTCCACATCGGTACCTTTGAGAACGGCAATGTGGTAGGCCAGGAGCTGAAGGGGAATGACGTAGAGCAGTGGGGCGATAAAATCCCCGCTTGCGTCGAGCAATACACTGTAATGAGCAATCGTTGGAGCATGATGGGGCATGGCGCCATGGCTGGAGATCAACACGACCCGTCCGCCGCGCGCCTTGACCTCTTCCAGATTGCTCACCACCTTTTCAAACAGATGGTCCCGGGGGGCGACCACCACGACGGGCAACTCTTCATCGATCAGCGCAATGGGGCCGTGTTTCATCTCCCCGGCGGCGTACCCCTCGGCATGGATGTAGGAGATCTCCTTGAGCTTCAATGCCCCCTCCAAAGCGATGGGGTAGCAGGTTCCCCGCCCAAGAAAGAGAAATCCCGTGGCATGCATCAACCCCCGGGCAATGTTCAGGATGGCCTCGTCGTGGGCGAGAACCTGGTCCATGAGGGAGGGAAGCCTTTGCAATTGTTCGACAAGCTGACTCTCCCGCGCCGGGGGAAGGCGCCCGGCTGCCCGACCCAGGGCGATGGAAAGGCAGGCCAACACCGCCAGTTGCGTGGTGAAGGCCTTGGTTGAGGCTACCCCGATTTCCGGACCGGCACGGGTATAAAGGACGGCGTCCGCTTCCCGGGCAATGGAGGACTCCGGTACATTGACGATGGCCAAAACCGGTTGGCCCGCCGCCTTGACATGACGCAGGCAGGCCAGGGTATCAGCCGTCTCGCCGCTTTGGGAGATCACCACCGTCAGGCCCATCTCGGCAAGGGGAGGTTGTCGATAGCGAAACTCCGAGGCCACGTCCACACCGACCGGAATGCCTGCCAACCCTTCGATCCAATATTTGGCCACCAAGCCGGCATGATAGGAGGTACCACACGCAACCACGTTGACGAATCGAACCTTGGTCAGGTCTGGATAAGCTGGAAAGTCGGCGATGCGCAGTTCCAGGGGGTTCAGGAACTCTTTCAGCGTTTGCGCTATGGCTGTGGGTTGTTCAAATATCTCCTTTTGCATGAAGTGTCGATAAGGCCATTTTTCCGTGATCTCGGCGCTGACCAGTGACTGCTTGACTGCCCTCTCGACCGGTTCTCCATCCAGATCGATGATGCGCACCCGCTCCCGTTGCAGAATGGCAACGTCGTTGTCATTCAGGTAGATCATGCTTCGGGTATAAGGTACGAGGGGGGTGGCATCGGAGGCGATAAAATTTTCCCCCTGTCCCAGGCCGAGAATCAATGGGCTGCTGCGCCGGGTGGCCACCAGCATGTCAGGGTGGTCCAAAAACAGGATTCCCAGGGCGAAGGCGCCCAGCAGGCGTTTGCAGACCTGACGCACGGCGGTAATCGGATCCACACCTTGATCCAGTTGCTGTTGGATGAGATGGGGTACGATCTCCGTGTCGGTGTCGGAGAGCAGCCTGATCCCTTGCAGGGTCAACTCCTGGCGTAGCTCCAGATAGTTTTCGATGATGCCGTTGTGGACCACCACCACCCTGGAAGAGCGGTGGGGGTGGGCATTGAGTTCGGTGGGTGGTCCGTGGGTGGCCCAACGGGTATGGCCGATGCCGATAAAACCGATGAGCGGGTTTGCAGCGAGTTGCTGGCCGAGATTGGATAATTTGCCAACGGCGCGGCGGACATCGATGGCCTCCTTGTAGACCACGGCGACCCCGGCGGAGTCATAGCCGCGGTACTCCAGGCGTTTGAGGCCTTCCATGAGGAGTGGGGTGACGTTCCGTTCGCCAATGACGCCGATGATACCGCACATGTGATGACCGTTGCTGGCTCTTCTTGAAGGGGCGCTGAATAGCGACTACTTTTTTTCTTTTGGTTTTTTTCGTGTCTGCCACTCCGGCACCACACGCTGCGGCGAACGCGACAGCGCCAGCGCCCCGGGTGGTACATCTTTTGTCACCGTGGAACCGGCCCCGACGGTAGCTCCGGCGCCGATGCGTACCGGCGCCACCAACTCGGTGTTGGAACCGATAAAGACACCGTCTTCGATGATGGTGGCATGCTTGTGGACGCCGTCATAATTACAGGTGATGGTTCCGGCGCCCACGTTGACATTCTGTCCGATCTGCGCGTCGCCGATATAGGTCAGATGGCTTACCTTGGAGCCCACGCCGACAACGGATTTTTTGATTTCGACAAAGTTGCCAACCCGGGCTTTGGGTTTCAGGATGGCTCCCGGGCGCAACCGGGCATAGGGTCCGATGATGTTGGGCCCTTCCAGTTCAGCTCTTTCCAGGTGGCAGAAGGCCAACACCTCGCACCCATCACCGATACGGCTGGCGGTGATTTGGCAATGGGGGCCGATCCGGCATCCTCGGCCAATGGTCACACCAGATTCGAGGATCACGCCGGGAAGGATGACGGTATCTTCGCCGATGCTCACATCCGCTGCCAACCAGCAACTGGCTGGATCCATGAAGGTGACGCCCGCTTCCATCCAGCGGGCCACCAGCCGATCCCGGAACGCAGCTTCCATGTCGGCCAGCTGTCGCCGGCTGTTGATGCCGGCCAGAACCATGTTGTCCCGATGATGAAAGGCGCCGACCGGCTTGCCGCCGTTGGCCGCATCCCGGACGGCCATGGCGATGATATCGGTCAGATAGTACTCACCCTGGGCGTTTTGTGGGGTGATTTGCCGCAACCAGTTTTCCAGGCGATCCATGGAGACACAGTAGGTGCCGGAGTTGACTTCGGTGATGGCCCGGGTTTGTGGATCGGCATCTCTTTCTTCCACGACGCGCAGCAATTGGCAATCGGCGCCGCGCACGATGCGTCCGTAACCGTCGGGTGGCGTCAACGTGGTGGTCGCCAGTGTCAGGGCGCGTCCATGCTGGCGGTGGTTCTCCAGCAGGGCGGTCAGGGTGGCGCTGTCCAGGAGGGGTGTATCGCCACTCAGGATCAGGAGATCACGCTGGCGTGAATCGGACAGGGAGGGGAGGGCGGGAAGAGCGGTCAGAACGGCATGTCCGGTGCCCAGTTGTTTCTCCTGATCGACCCAAACAATATCGGGGGCGGCAAGGAGGGATTTGACCTGATCGGCGCCATGCCCAACCACTACCACGATTCGTGACGGTCGCAGGGCGCGCGCCGACACCAGGACATGGGCCAGGAGAGGGCGGAAGGCCAGATGGTGCAGCACCTTGGGCACGGAAGATCGCATCCGGGTGCCACGACCGGCAGCCAGAATCAGGATGGCGCAATCATGCATAAGCGTGTCCCGAATTCACTGCTCAACGTTTGCCTGAACCGGTCAGGGCGAGGCAAGCTTCGGCGAAAGCGACCTGTTCCAGGCAAGCCGCATGCGCCGGGTCTTCCGGGGCGAGTCCGCTCAACGCCTGCCGGGCCTGTTCAAGATCCCGCGTGGCTGTTTTGGCACTGAGATCTTT
This sequence comes from Magnetococcales bacterium, assembly GCA_015231175.1. Taxonomy (NCBI): domain Bacteria; kingdom Pseudomonadati; phylum Pseudomonadota; class Magnetococcia; order Magnetococcales; species Magnetococcales bacterium. Next base: position 9,537 of record JADGBZ010000067.1, read on the forward strand.
TTCTGCCACAGCCTGGTCCACCAGGACGGTGACCTGGTTGCGATGGACCTGAGCAAATCCCCGAGAGACGACATACCGCTCTCCCCGTTCGATATCGCCAATGACCAGGAGGCCTGCCTTGACTCCAGAGAGGAAAGGGGTGTGTCCCGGCATGACGCCGAAAAGCCCGTCCTGCCCCGGGATGGTGACCATTTTGGCTTCGGTGGCGAGAAGAAGCCTCTCCGGTGTGACCACTTCCAACTGCAAGGTCTCCATGCTCGTCCTTCATGCACACGAGGTTATTGGGCCAGGCGCCGGGCCTTCTCCTTGACTTCATCCATGGTGCCGACCATGTAGAAGGCGGCCTCGGGCAGGTCGTCGTATTTGCCTTCCACGATATCCTTGAACCCCTGGATGGTCTCCTTCAGGGAGACCAGAACGCCCTTTTGACCGGTGAAGGCTTCGGCGACGTGGAAGGGTTGGGAGAGGAAGCGCTGGATTTTGCGGGCGCGGTTGACGACGAGTTTGTCATCTTCCGAGAGTTCATCCATGCCCAGGATGGCGATGATATCCTGGAGGGATTTATAGGTTTGCAGGGTTCTCTGCACCTCACGGGCCACGCGGTAGTGCTCTTCGCCCACCACGCGGGGATCCAGGATGCGGGAGGTGGAGTCGAGGGGATCCACGGCGGGATAGATACCGATCTCCGCGATCTGCCGGGAGAGCACTGTTGTGGCATCCAGGTGGGAGAAGGCGGTGGCCGGGGCCGGGTCAGTCAGGTCGTCTGCCGGGACGTAGATGGCCTGGACCGAAGTGATGGAGCCGTTTTTGGTGGTGGTGATGCGTTCCTGGAGGGCGCCCATGTCGGTGGAGAGGGTGGGTTGGTAACCCACGGCTGACGGGATGCGCCCCAGCAGGGCCGACACTTCGGATCCGGCCTGGGTGAAACGGAAAATATTGTCGATGAAGAGGAGCACGTCCTGGCCAGCCATGTCGCGGAAATATTCCGCGACGGTGAGGCCGGTGAGGCCGACCCGTGCCCGGGCGCCCGGGGGTTCATTCATCTGGCCGTAGATCAGGGCAGCTTTGGAATTTTTCCAGTTGCCGGGATCGATGACCTTGGATTCGATCATTTCATGGTAGAGGTCGTTGCCTTCGCGGGTGCGCTCGCCGACGCCGGCGAAGACCGAGAAGCCGCCATGTCCCTGGGCCACGTTGTTGATGAGTTCCATGATGAGGACTGTCTTGCCGACGCCGGCGCCGCCGAAGAGGCCGATTTTGCCACCTTTGGCGTAGGGCGCCAGAAGGTCGATGACCTTGATGCCGGTTTCGAGAATTTCGGCTTCCGTGGATTGGTCCACGAAGGCGGGGGCCGGGCGGTGGATGGGGAGAAACTCTTGCGTCTCTACTGGGCCGAGGCCATCCTGGGGGTCGCCGACAACGTTGAGGATGCGCCCCAGGGTGGGGTTGCCCACCGGGATGCGGATGGGGGCGCCGGTATCGATGGCCTCCTGGCCGCGGACCAGACCGTCGGAGCTGTGCATGGCGATGGTGCGGACTGTTCCCTCACCGAGGTGTTGGGCCACCTCCAGAACGACCCGCTCACCGTCCGGGCGCTTCAGATGGAGGGCATTGAGAATTGCGGGCAACTCTCCATCGAACCGAACGTCGACCACCGGGCCGACCACAGAAACCACCCATCCTGCCTTTTTGCTCATCACGAAGACTCCGTCGATAGCGCTCTGTCGTTTTGCAAAAACACGAAAATTTCGTAACTATTCAGCACTCGGCGACATTCTGGACAACGTCAGCCTTTCAGGCTTTCGGCGCCACCGATGATCTCCATCAGCTCGGTGGTGATGGCGGCCTGGCGGGTGCGATTGAATTTGATGGTCAATTTGCGGATCATGTCGCCTGCGTTGCGCACGGCGTTATCCATGGCGGTCATGCGTGAGCCATGCTCCGAGGCATCGGATTCGACCAGGGCCTGGAACACCTGCACGGCGATGTTGCGGGGCAGGAGGAGTTCCAGGAGCTCCTCTTCGGATGGCTCGTAGAGAAAACTGCCTTGCTCCTGCTGTTCCCCTTTTTTGGTTGCCGCCTGGACCGGGGGCGCCTCGGGTTGGGGTACCGGGATGATTTGGCGCCAAGTCAGTTCCTGGGACATGGCCGACCTGAAGGTGTTGAACACCATATAGCAAACGTCAAACTCTTTATGATTGAAAGAGCGCATTAAATCCATGGCCACTTCCTGCTCGGCGACCTGGAAGGTCAGTCGCCGGCCCATGCCAAAGTGGGTTTTGCGGACGAGGGATCCATACTGACGTTTCAGGACATCGTGACCTTTGCGACCGACACAGGTCAGGGAGACCTGAAAGCCTTCTTGTTGCAATTTGACGATGCGGCTGCGCACGGCCCGGACGACGGTGCTGTTGAAGCTGCCGCACAAGCCACGGTCCGAGGTGAACACCACCAGTTCCACTTTGCGTCCGGCCTCGCCTCGCCCGGCCAACAGGGGGGGAGCGCCGTCCTGGGTGCTCACGGAAGCCGCAAGGGAGTGGAGGATCCGCTGCATCCGTTCGCTGTAGGGTCGGGTGGCCAGGGTCCGCTCCTGCGAGCGGCGCAACTTGGCAGCCGCCACCATCTTCATGGCTTTGGTGATCTGCCGGGTGCTTTTGACGGAGCGAATGCGGTTCCGCAGGATTTTCAGATTGGCCATGATCCGCGCTTCCCTTTACGAGGTATGCATGAGGTTTTTGACCACTTCCAGTTACTCGGCGGTGGAAGGCACATCGGCGGCATCGTGCTCGATGAACCGGGCGACGAAGGCCGTCAGGACGGTCGTCAGGGTCTGCTCGGTCTTCTCGGTGATCTTCTCCTCTTTGCGGATGGTCTCCAGAACCTCTTGGTGGGAGGTGCGAAAATGCTCCAGGATACCCTGCTCCACCTGACTGACCTTGCGCACGATGACATCATCCAGCAGGCCCCTGGTGCCGGCAAACAGGACGACGGCCTGCTCTTCCATGGAGAGGGGTTGGTACTGGGGCTGTTTGAGCAGCTCCATGAGGCGCTCGCCCCGGTGGATCAATTTTCGGGTAGAGGCGTCCAGGTCGGAGCCGAACTGGGCAAAGGCGGCCATTTCGCGGAACTGGGCCAGGTCGAGGCGGAGAGATCCTGCCACCTGTTTGGTGGCCTTCACCTGGGCCGAACCGCCCACCCGGGAGACCGACAGACCCACGGAGATGGCGGGACGCATGCCGGAGTAGAAGAGATCGGCTTCCAGAAAGATTTGTCCATCGGTGATGGAGATCACATTGGTCGGGATGTAGGCCGACACGTCGCCGCCTTGGGTCTCGATGACCGGGAGGGCGGTCAGCGAGCCGCCGCCGTTGGCATCGTTGAGTTTGGCGGCCCGTTCCAGCAGGCGCGAATGGAGATAGAAGACATCGCCCGGGTAGGCCTCGCGTCCGGGGGGGCGACGCAGGATCAGGGACATTTGCCGGTAGGCCACGGCCTGCTTGGAGAGGTCATCGTAGACGATCAGGGCGTGCATGCCGTTGTCGCGGAAATATTCACCCATGGCGCAGCCGCCGTAGGGGGCCAGAAACTGCATGGGGGCCGGGTCAGAGGCGGTGGCGGCGACGACGGTGGTGTACTCCATGGCGCCGTAGGTCTCCAGGGTTTTGACCACCTGGGCTACGGTCGAACGCTTCTGGCCGATGGCGACGTAAATGCAGTAGACAGGCTTGCTGGTTTGATGGGTTCGTTTCTGGTTGATGATCGTATCGACGGCCACGGCTGTCTTGCCGGTTTGCCGGTCGCCGATAATCAATTCCCGTTGTCCGCGACCGATCGGCACCAGGGCATCCAGGGCCTTGAGGCCGGTATAGAGGGGTTCATGTACCGATTTGCGTGGCAGGATACCGGGGGCGATGGCCTCCACCAGGCGCCGTTCTGTCGTTTCGATGGGGCCTTTGCCGTCGATGGGGGCTCCCAGGGCATCCACCACCCGACCCAGAAGCGGCTTGCCGACGGGCACGTCCACGATGCGTTGGGTGCGCTTGACCACTGTGCCTTCGTGGATGTGGGTATCGTCTCCGAAGATCACCACGCCGACGTTGTCTTCTTCGAGGTTGAGGGCCATCCCCTGGGTTCCGTCCTCAAAGGCGACCAGTTCGCCGGCCATGACCTTGTCCAGGCCGTAGACTCGGGCGATACCGTCTCCGACCGCGAGCACCTGTCCGACCTCGGAGATTTCAGCCTCCTGGCCAAATCCGGCGATCTGTTTTTTGAGGATACTGCTGATTTCGGCAACGCTGATTTGCATCACTTACCCCATCATGTGAGCTTTGAGACGATGCAACCGGCTGCGGATGGAGTAATCCCACATCACGCTGCCAATCCTGACCACCAGACCCCCGAGAAGCTCCGGCTTCTCTTCCACTTCGACCGTGGCCTGCCTGCCCGTGACCTCGGACATGACCGTTTCCAGGCGTTTGATATGGGCCTTGGTGAGGGGCATGGGGGTTTGGACGTTGACGACAACGCGGCCCCTCTGCCCGTCCACATTCCGGCGAAAAGCGGCGACGATCTCCTCAAGGTGGGACATGCGCCGTTTCTTCACCAGCAAACCGAGAAAATTTCCGGTCAAGGGGGAGGGTGAGGCTTGTTGCAGATAGGTTTTTAATACATCTTGTTGATTTTTCAGGGCAGCGGTGGGGCTGGTCAGCAGCGCGGCCAAACTTGGGGTGGTTCTGTACACCTCCAGAAAGGCCGCCAGATCGTCGCCGACGGTATCCAGCAAATCCTGCTCCTTGGCCAATTCAGCCAGGGCTGCCGCATATCGCTTTGCCAATGTGCCTGATTGCACGTTTCGCTTCCTTATGTTTCGCTTCAAGGTCAAGCCATCTTGGCCGGATCACGATTCACTAACACACTTGACGACCGGTTTCAACGCCCCTTCCGTAAAAACGTTCAAAAGACGTAACCATTCACCACCCTTCCAAGGAAAGCTTGGACATGAAAGCCTTTGTCAGGGCTTCGCCCCGAACCCCGCCAGGGCTCTGCCCTGGACCCGCCAGGGAGCCAGCCCCCTGGACCCCGATTCGTGGCCGGGTGGTAAATGGTTACCAAAAGACCGGGATGGAGGTCCGAGGGGAACGGTTGCGCTGCGGGGGTGAATCAAACGGGTGTTTCGTTCTGTTCCGCCGCCTCCCGGTACAACTGATCCAGGAGGTCGAACAGTTCATCCTTGATGCCGTTGAACTGGTTCATGTTCTCTTCCGCCTTGGCCGCATGGCCCTCGCTGACCAGCCTGACGGTCTCCCGGGCCACCTCGTGGACTCGCAGGTGGACCGTTCCCACCTTTCCGAAGATGGGCAGGTGGCTCCACCGTTGTGTGCCATCGTGGTCGTACCACTTGCCAAAATCGCACTCATGGCCACTGGCCACCTGCTCCGGGCGCAATTGGGCCCGGCCTCTGATGACGTTTTCCAGTTTGCCGAGCCACTGGAGGTGAGCCCATTTGATCTTCTGCACATCAAACGGCTCGTCGCCGATGGTGATATCCTTGACCGAATCTTTCAGCTTGTGTCCGGGGATGGCGATGGAGTCGATCAACAGGGCCGTGTGGTGGATGGCTCCGTTGACCAGGATGGTATTCCTGAGAATTTCGTTGACCTTCTGGTTGGCGTTGATCGTCGAAGTGGCTGTTTCGGACGCGGATTGGGCGACCCTTTGGGCTGTGGCATGGATGTCGCTGTTGTGGTGGGCGAGAAGGCCTGCGGCCTGGGAAGCTTCGGCAGCGGAGCGAGCCACATCACCCGTTCCGGCAGCCGCTTCCAGGGCCGAGCGGGCCACATCCTGGGCGGCCATGTTCAGCTCTTTGGCATTCCGGGTCACCTCGCCGGCGGCTTCAGCCACATGGCTCATGGAGCGGGCGATTCCATTGACGCTGTCGGCTTGTTCATCGACGGAGAGAGTGATGTCGGCGGTGGTTTGGTCGATGCGTCCGATGCTGGTGGTGATCTCATCGTTAGCTTCGGAGACCTCCCGGGTATTATCCTGGATCTCCCGGATTTTTTCCGAAATCATCTTCGTGGCGTCGCTGGTCTGCCGGGCCAGATCCTTGACCTCGTTGGCCACCACGGCGAAGCCTTTTCCCGCCTCGCCGGCCCCGGCAGCCTCGATGGAGGCGTTCAAGGCCAGCATGTTGGTCTGATCGGCTATGCTGTCGATCATCTCCACCATATTGCCGATTTCCCTTGCCGAATCGGCCAGTTTTTTCGTGACTTCCCGGGTTCCCTGCGCCTGTTGATTGGCTTGTCTAGACTCCTCGCTGGCCAGTTGGCATCGTTTCCGGACCCCCTCAAGGGAGGTGGTGACCTCCTGAACAGCTTTGGCCACCTGGGTCACCGAATGGTCGACCTGTTCCAGGTTGGTGTTCACTCCGGCAATGTTGGCAGTGATCTCCTCGGCAGCCGAGGCGACCGTGGTGATGTTGCTGCTGACCTCCTCCGCCGCCGTGGCGATGGCGGCAATATTGGCCGACAGTTGTTCGGAAGCAGCCGACATGGTTCCCACCTGCTCGGTGATGTCGTTTACCGCCCCCTGAATGGTGGTAACCTGCCTCTCCACCGCCTCATGATCTTGAGCGGTGGTTTCCGCCAGCCGCAGGGTTCTCAGGGAGTCCTCCTCCAGACCGACCTTTACCCCGCCAAGATCCTTGACGCAGGCGGCCATGGAGTGACTTTGGAGAAACACCTCCCGGATGGTTTTGGAAAAGTGGTCGGCTAAAATGTTGACCTCCCGGGCGACTACACCGATCTCATCCTGGTGTGGACCGATCAAGGGAATGCGGGAAGTCAGATCACCCTGGGAAATTCGCGTGAGGGAGGCCTGCAACCTGGCCATGGGTGCGGAGAATGAATATTTTAAAACTCTCAGAAGCAGAAAAGCGAAAAGGGGAACCGAGACCAGCAGCAAGGCAGCGTAGATGAGGTAGGCATTCCGGACTTTTTCGTCGATGGTGTTCAGAGAGAGGGTCAGGTGAAAGATGCCACGAACGGCATGATCGCTTCCATGGCATACATGACAGCGATCCTGGTTGAGCAATGGCACAAAAAAGGCAAGCTCCCGTCCACCAGACCGGGCGGTCCGAATGAAAAACGATGATTGTCGTTCTTGAACGACCTGCCTGAATCTCTTTTCCAAATCGGAGCCGACCCGTTGCCCCTTTTCCGGGGGAAGGAAGGCCTCCGAGCCATCTACGCGGAAAATCCGGAAAACGTCGAACCCTTCAACCTTGCGGAGATTTTGCAGGTAATCCTTGGCGATGGGGGCCGATCCGGCGATCATGATGGTTTGCAGTCCCTGGCTTGCAACCTCCACCAGCTTGCTGACCATCTCCTCATTCTGGTTGACCAGGCTTCGTTCCAGGTGCCCGACCTGGATGCCCCCCATGATCAGGAGGGTCAGGGCGCCGACGGCCCCACCAAGGAGCAGGACCGTTCGTCCTACCGACCCTTGAGCGGGTTTGATCCAACGCAACACCGATGGAACAAGGAGACCGTTCCCGAATGCAGAACCGCTTCGACTCGACTTCATGGGTTGCGAGGCTTTTCCAAAATGACTTTGCCGGGACGAATTGTCGGATCGGCAGGTTGCCTACCGGGATCACTCCTCTAATTCTATCACTACTCCCAGGTATGTGGCAACGTGAATGGTTTCGACCCTCCAGGCTGGGATAATCACGTGGATGTGTTCAGTGGTGCAAAAAAGGCTATGAAAAAGCCTTGATCACCAAGGCCGTGATTGCCGCAACCAAATAACCAACCGCCCATTGAATGACCACCAGTCGCGCCTTGATGTCGGCGATATCGGTATCATGTTTGGCAACAGCTTCGGCAGCGCTACGGGCTTTGGTATCATCCGCTCCTGCTGATATCAACGCATCGTAAACTTCTAAAATCATCGTGGTCATGTCTGAGTCTCCGTCCTGGACTTGCCAGGGGTCCAGGGAGCTGGCTCCCTGGCTTTGTCCAGGGCAGCGCCCTGGTGGGGTTCGGGGCGAAGCCATGACAAATGTTTTCATATCCAGGCTTTTCCTGAAAGGGTGGTGAATAGTTACCTTATTTCTATCACTACTCCCAGGCATGTGGCAACGTGAATGCGGTTTCGACCCTCCAGGCTGGGATAATCACGTGGATGTGTTCAGTTGGGATTTTATCTTCATGGTTTTTCCCTTGTGGTCCGATAAACCAGAGAGACGGGCGGCCCATAGGGGGCGGCAAGATATCTCTTTTATCGGCAAGGAGAGTTCATGAACGTATCGACTGATGGTGCATCGGCTGCGCAGGGTGTTCGCCAGGTTTCCGTGACCCGCCAGCCCAAGGTTGCGGAAGAGCAGAACGAAGGGGGGGCTGAAAAGGCACGTGAGACGAAATCACAGGATGGCGCCGAGGGCCAGACTTCGGGTGGCAATCCCCCGTATGTGGGACAGAATTTGAACATTGTTGGGTAGGGTATCCCGGTAAAGGAAAATTTTACCCTCCTTGCCAACGAGGCATTTGAAGATTGGGAAGGGGGTCCAGCGAGGGAGGGCCATGCCCTCCCTCCTGGTGGGGACGGGCGCCCTGTTTTCCAGGGTGGGGAGGAGGGGGGATGATTGCAGAATTTGCTATCCGGGCGGCGTTGGTTTTCGTTCTGTTGCTTGTGGAAGGGTGCGCCATGTTTCCCCTCGCTGAGCCCATTTCCGAGCTGCCGATTCTCTCGGTTGACGACGGAAAGAGCGTGACCAGACAGGATCTGGTGGATCAGATGCGGAGTGCCCGGGTCATCTATCTTGGCGAAAAACACGACAATCCGGAACATCATCGCCTCCAGATGCACATCATTCAGGATTTGGTCAAGGCGGGCAGACGCCCGGCCCTTGGTTTTGAGTTTTTTACTCGCGCACAGACCAGTTGGTTGCAGGATTTTTCCGTTGGGGTTCCATCTCCCATGGGTCGTTCCGGCGCCGAGAACTCCCTGGATCGGGATGGCGAGGTGTTGCGGGAGAGACTGGGGTGGAAAGATCGTTCGGAGTGGGCGTTCTACTACCCCATGTTGGTATGGGCCCGACAGCAAAAATTGTCCATCTTTGGGGCTGATCTTCCTCGGGGTTTGCGCTTTCGTCTCACCCGGGTTGGTCTGGAAGGTTTGTCCCCTGTGGAGAGGCATTTGATCCCTTCCACAGGTTTTGTACATGAAGATTATCGGCAACTCATGCTGAAACAACTCTCGGACGCCCATTGCGGGGTTGCTCCGCCTGCGCTGTTGGATCGTCTTTATGCGACCTGGGTGGCCCGCAACGACACCATGGCCACATCCATCACTCTATTGCTCAAGGAGCTTCCGGTTACTGAGCCCGTGGTCATGATCCTGGGGGCTGGCCATGTGGCGCATGGCATGGGGGTCATGGATCGGGTTGCCCATCTCAATCCGGGCCTGCGTCAATTCAATCTGGGGTTCAAGGAGGTGTCTGTTTCTCCCTCCGAGGCTGATCTGGCCCGGTATCGGCAGCCGGTTGTTGTTGGCAAGACGCGGTTTCTGCCGGAGCATGCCTATCTTTGGTTGACGCCGCCTGCTCCTGCCGCAGATACGCCGGACGAGGATCCTTGTGCTGCGTTTCGGCGGATGCACTCTCCCCGGTCTGGAGCGGACTCTTCCTCGTGATGGAGCGGCTGGCAACAAAGATAACGAATCGGGGTCCAGGGGGCTGGCTCCCTTGCGGGTCAAGGGCAGAGCCCTTGCGGGTCAAGGGCAGAGCCCTTGCGGGTCAAGGGCAGAGCCCTTGCGGGGTCCGG
>JADGBZ010000068.1 GCA_015231175.1 Magnetococcales bacterium
GTCCATCTCCACTTTTCCCTGGCCCCGCAGCCGTTTCGCCGCTGTGCCGATGGCCGTCTTGGGGGCGGGGATCGCCTTTCTCATCGCCCGTCATCTGGCTGGAGAGTGGGTGGCGCGACGGGCGGGGGGGATGGCGGGCCGCCTGCTGGCGGGGGTAGAGGCGGAGGGGTGGCGCTTTGTCGCGTTTGTCCGGCTGGTGCCGATCTTCCCTTTCAATCTGCTCAACTACGCCCTGGGGTTGACCCGCATCCGCTTCGCCCCTTATCTCCTGGCCTCGCTGATCTGCATGGCGCCGGGAGGTTTGGCTTACGCCTGGCTGGGATACGCTGGCAGGGAGGCCGCCGGAGGGGGCGCCGATGCCATCCGCGCTGGCATGTGGGCATTGGCCCTGCTGGCATTGGCCCTGCTGATCCCCCGCTGGGTCAAACGGGCGCGCGAGGCCAAACGTCACCTGACCGTCACCCGTCTGCGGGAGATGTTGTTGGTCGGAGAGAATTTGGCGGTGTTGGACGTGCGGGATGCCAAGGATTTCACGGGAGAAAACGGTCACGTTCCAGGTTCCCTCAACATTCCCCTGCCCGAGCTGGAAAATCGGCTGGAGGAGGTGCGGGGGCTGGGATGTCCCGTGGCTGTGCTCTGCCATACGGATCGCCGTTCCACGGTGGCTTTCCGCAAGCTGGACGCCCTGGGCGTCGGCCCGGTCTATCTGGTATTGGGTGGCATCAAGCAGTGGCGGCTGGACGGCTTGCCGGTGGAACAATGAGCCTGGAAGTGAGACATCTTGCGGGATCGCTCGCATGGTTCGGACTGATGGTGATCGTCTTCCACGCGGCAGCGGCGGATGTTGCACCCCTTTCTGTTGCGGAGGGTGGGGATTGCCTTTCCTGCCACCGGGAGCGGGATGCCGCCCTGGTCGCCGCCTGGGAAAAGAGCCGTCATCATGGCCCAGACATGGGTTGCGGCGCCTGCCACGGGGTGAAACATGATGGCGCCATGGCGCTCCGCGCCCGTCGCAACGACGCCTGCACCGGTTGTCACCAGCGGGTGGTCGGCAGCTATGCCCTCTCCAAGCATGGGGTGATCGTCACCCTGGAGGGGGAGCGGCTGGACCTTGCCCAACCGCTGAAGGAAGGCAACCAGCGCGCCCCCACCTGCGCCTACTGTCACCTTCACGAGGGCGGGCACAACGCCGGGGCGGGGATTTTCCCCCTGGCCCCGACCGGACGCACGCCGGCCCCGGAGGACAACGATCGTGCCGAGGCCCGTGCAGCCCCCTGTCGGGACTGCCATTCCCCCCGCTTCGTGGCAACCTGGTTCACCACCGGTGACCGCATGGTGGAGCTTGGGCGCATGAAGGTGCGGGAAGCCACGGCAGCGGCGGCGAATCAGGACAACCCGGAAGTCCGGGAGATGCTCCACCGCATGACCGACGACCACCTGCGCAACGTTCGCCTGGGGGTGGGGCATCAATCCCCGGATGATCAGTGGTGGCATGGTCACCCGGCTCTGGATGGCGACCTGTTGCGCATCAAATCCACCCTGGGTGGTCAATAGTCACCAATTTTTTTCGGCATGCGCCAAGCGTTCCGGGGTGCCGATATCGGCCCAGGCGCCAGTCAGGTGCAGGCCGTAAAGGCGTCCCTTGGCCATGCTGTCGTCGAAGAGTCGATTCAGGGAGAAGGGTTCGCAAGGGTAGGGGGCCAGGGCGTGGGGGTGGCACACCTGGATGCCGGCATAGGTCAGGGCGTTGGGGCTCTCCCGGTCGCGCCGGAGCCGGCCATCGTCGGTCAGGGCAAAATCGCCATGTTCGGCGAGGGGATTGTCCACCAGGGCCAGCAGGGCGTCCATGCTGGCGGGAGCGAAGGCGGTCAACAAGGGGGTCAGATCCAGATTCCAGAGGATGTCCCCATTGATGACAAGGAAGGGTTCCTCGCCCAGCAGCGGCAGGGCTTGACGCAGGCCACCGCCGGTCTCCATGAGGACCGTCTCCCGTGACCAGGTGACCTGAAGGCCCCAGGCCGAGCCGTCCCCGATGTGGGCCATCAACAGGTCGGCCAGGTGCCAGGCGTTGATCACCACCTGACGCAACCCCATGGCAGCCAGTCGATGGAGGGTATGGTCGATGACCGGACGCCCCTGCACGGGAACCAGGGGTTTGGGCATCCGGTCCGTATAGGCCCGCAGGCGGGTGCCCCGCCCGGCGGCCAGGATCATGGCTTTCATGCCAAAACCTCCTGGTCGGCAGCGGGGGCGTAGGTTGCCAACAGATCCGCCAACTCCTTGAGTTCGGGATAGCGCGCCAGGGTCTCCCGCACATAACCGAGGGTGCGGGGAATGTCCTGTAGGTAACCATGTTTCCCATCGCGCAGGGAGAGACGGCCGAAAATGCCCACCGCTTTGAGATTGCGCTGCACGGCCATCCAGTCGAAATCCCGCTCGAACTGTTCCCAGGTGGGGGCGTAGCCGAGACGGCTGACGGCTCCCTCCCGCCAGAGGGTCATGATTTTTTTTCGGAACGGAGCATCCCAGGCCACATAACAATCCCGCAGCAGACTGGCCAGATCATAGGTCACCGGCCCCATGACCGCATCCTGAAAGTCCAGCACACCGACCCGCTCCCCTGCCAGCCACATCAGGTTGCGGCTGTGGTAGTCACGATGCACGAATACCACCGGTTGCCGCAGTATGGCGGCGAGAAGGCGCTCGAAAACCTGGTCGAAACGGTGTCGGTCACCAGGGGAGATCGGGGTTTTCCGGATCCCTTCGATATACCAGTCGGTCAACAGGGAGAGTTCAAACCGAAGCAGTTTATGGTCGAAAGGGCGCCGATGCGCCACACAACTGCCATCGACCGGGGTGGCCTGCACCTCCAGGAGGGTGGCGACGGCACCCTGGTAGAGGGTCTCCGCCATGCCGAGGTCGTGGGACTCCAAAACCCGTTGAAAAGTCAGATCGCCATAATCATCCAGCAGATACAGTCCGGCCTGGACATCCCCATCCAACACCCTGGGGACGGCGATGCCGAAACGGTTCAGGAAACGGGAGATATCGACAAACGGCGCCGAATCCTCCTTGTCGGGAGGCGCCACCATGAGAATCCGAGGCTCGCCACATCCGGAGATGCGGTGGTAACTGCGGAACGAGGCATCACCAGCCACCTTCTGGCTCTGCCAGGAGGGTCCAAGGCGCTCGGTGAGAAAAGATTGAATGGGGGGGGGAAGTTCCATACTGTTCGACAAAGGCATGCCATATCCTCTCGCTGGTCACTCCTGTGGCAGAAACGTCGATCTGCCGGCCTGATTCCGTACCGGTGGTAAACGTGAAACGCACCGCCAGATGGTCATCGGGAATGTGTTCTCCACCCCGCTCCGGCCACTCGATGAGGGAGATGCCCGGGGTGTCGAAAGACTCTTCGGCCCCGATCCATACCAGATCCTCCGGCTCCGCCAGCCGGTAGAGGTCAAAGTGATGGACCGGCAAACGGCCATCCAGATAGGGATTCATCAAGGTGAAGGTAGGACTGGTGACGAGCAAATCTTCATCAATCCCGTGCAGGGCACGGATGATGCCTCGGGCAAAAACCGTCTTTCCCGCTCCCAGATCGCCAAAAAGGAGAAGGATCGCACCGGGCTCCAGGATTTGTGCCCAGCCTGCTCCAAACGCTTCGGTCTGCCCTGTGGTGCGGCTCATGAAACGAACCGTACCGGCAGCATCATGCCCCTTTTCCCGTGGCAAATGGGGTGCGGTCATGGTACCGTTATTCTCCGTTAACATAAACTTTGTAGAACAAAATCATGCTGTTCAAACTTATCTTAACCGGTTTTGCCCTCCTTGGCGTTTATCTGGCAGGACGTTACCATGTTGTCCGGCGTCTCCCGCCGGCGCCGCTGCCCCCCTGCGTCGAGCCATCTGCCTATGCGCCGGTTGGTGGCGGCGCGTCTCGTCCCGGTGCGCAGAGCCGGTCCCGTTGGCCGCTGCTGGTGGGTGCGATTGTTGTGTCCCTGGGTACCATTTTTGTCTATCGCACCTGGCGGGACAATGAAAAAGTGGTGCAGATTCGGGTGATCAACGCCGCCAACGGTCAGACTACCCGCTATGAAGCCCACAAGAAACAGGTCCACATGCGCACCTTTCAAACTTTGGACGGGCGCACGGTCACCCTGGCCGACGTGGAGCGCATGGAAGTCACCGAACCCGAATGAACCTGACCCCTGGATCCATCACCCAAAGCGCCTTGATCGTGCGGCACCGCAGCCCATGGAATGGCGAAATCCTGGAGGTTGTGGACGACGGGCCGCTGCGCGTTCTCCATTTTGGCACCTACCTCAAGCAGAGTTGCATTCTCCGCGCCAATCCACAGCGGCTGGTTCTCCCCTATACGCGCCACATGCTGGCCAGTCTGGCTTTCAAGCCGGAGCCTCGCCGGGCGCTCATGGTGGGCCTGGGAGGGGGCACGATGGCCCGGTTTTTGTTGGAGCATTTTCCGGCTTGTCAGGTTGATGTTGTGGAGATCGTGCCCACCATGCCAGACATTGCCCGGCACTATTTTGGCTTGCCGCTCTCTCCCCGGTTGCGGATTCACCTGGATGACGGCGCCCATTATTTGCATGTCCTTGCCTCCCAGCTCTCCCCGCTCTCCCCGCCCCCATTCGATCTGCTCCTGATCGACGCCTACAATGCCCAGGGGATGGCGGAAGCGCTCTTTGCAGCGACCTTTTTCCAAAACTGTCACACCCTCCTGGAACCCCAGGGGGTGATGGCCGTCAATCTGACCCGCAGCAAGCCTGAAACCTTCTCCCAGGCCACGGCGGCCATCGAAGCCACCTTTGCCGGTTGCACCCGCCAGTTGCGTCCCGCCGGTTCCAACAATGTCATTCTTTTTGCGTCCCCCGGGCCAGAGCCTCTGGGGCTGCGACGCATGCCACGCTTTCTGGCGTCGCGCAGGAATCAGCGGGAACTCACCCTTGCAGAGCTGCTGGATCCTGCCCGGCAGCGGACGCTTTCCTGGTGGAAATATATCCTGGAATTCTAACGATCGAGACAAACGGTACAACACTCTTTACAAAAAATGCTTGGATATGAAAGCCTTTGTCAGGGCTTCGCCCCGAACCCCACCAGACAAGAAAAGCTTGGATATGAAAGCCTTTGTCAGGGCTTCGCCCCGAACCCCACCAGGAGGAAGGGCGCAGCCGTTCCTCCTGGACCTCCATCCCAGTTTTTCAATCGTTTTTACGGACCCCTATCGGGAGGATCCCTGATGACCCCGGTCAACAAAATTTTGCTTGCCCTCCTTGCGATTCTTCTGTTGGGTTTCGGCGGATCGCTTCTTTTGCAACAGGAGTCCGCTTCCCCCGGGACCATTTTTTCCCGGTGGGTGGGAGCATCCCAGGTAACGCCGGCATGGGAACAAAAGTTGGCTGATGTACAATCCCGTCAAGAGTCGTTGCAACAACAGACGTTGCAGATGCAACAACAGATTCCCTCCCAACTCATCCAACGTCTGACTGCGGCGGAGGAGTCGCTCTCCCTTCTGAAAAAGTCGTCAGGAGGTCTTCTGCGCCTGGAAGGGGGCAGCGTGCAAACCTCCATCCAAAACATGGAGTGGCGGCTGGCCGACATCATTTCAGGCCGCCGGGAGTTTCGCAGCGAAGTGACCTTCAGCACCCCATTTACAGTACCGCCGCGTGTCGTCTTGGGTATTACGCGCCTGGAAGTGGCCGAGGGACAGCCCCGTTTCGGGGTCACCGCCCAGCAGGTGGAGGTGGGCAAGTTTGTCCTGGTCTTTGAAACCCGGGCCGAAACCCGCATCCGTGAGGCGCAAGTGGATTGGTTGGCGTTTGGTCCGTGATCTTGCAGAGGCTGTGAACTTGAGGGCAGTGAAATGTGACCCATCACAGGGAATGTGGAATCGGTGGGATCGGTACCATCAGGAACCGTAACTATTCACCACCCTTTCCAAAGAAAGCTTGGACATGAAAGCCTTTGTCAGGGCTTCGCCCCGAACCTCGCCAGGGCGCTGCCCTGGACCCGCCAGGGAGCCAGCCCCCTGGCCCCCGATTCGTGGCCGGGTGGTGAAAAGTTACCAGAAACCCTGCATACTGCGGATTGGCCTCTTCCCTGTGGCATGGAAGCGTGGATCGATGCAGACAATCGAGGAACAAATCACCGAGCTTGTTGACCTGACCCGGGACCGTATCGGCGCCGAGGCTGGCGCCCAGGTGGCTGCGGCGGCGGAAATGGCCTGCGCGTTCCACGCCGGGCAGATGCGCAAGCTGGATGGAACACCCTACGTGACCCACGTCATCAGCGTTGCACATAGCTGTTTGACCTGGGGGCTGATCGATGTCAACGCGATTTGTGCGGCCCTGCTGCACGACGCCATCGAGGACGCGCCAGCAAGCCTGGATGCGGAGAACCGCATCGAGCGATACAGTTCAGATGTTGCAGCCATGGTGCGCTCGCTCTCGAAGATCCGCAATCTCCAGACCGGGGCCGGTGATATGGTCGCCACCTATCGCCGCATCCTGGCTGCCGCTTCCAAGGATTTGCGGGTGTTGGTGGTCAAGACCTTTGATTGGCTGCACAACTCGGAATCCCTGCATGTCCACGGACCGGCCAAGAGCAAAATCAAGGCCAGCATGGGATTGATCTATGTGGGCGTGGCCCGGCGCCTCGGCATGATATCCCTGGCCGACACTTTGATCGAACGCCTGTTGCCCCACCTGATGCCCATTCAGACGCTAAGGGCCAGAAAAACCTTGATCTCTCTGCAA
Source organism: Magnetococcales bacterium (assembly GCA_015231175.1). NCBI lineage: Bacteria > Pseudomonadati > Pseudomonadota > Magnetococcia > Magnetococcales > Magnetococcales bacterium. The sequence goes on from JADGBZ010000068.1 coordinate 6,774, forward strand.
AAGCGGGGTGCGGAGAGCATGGAACGGCTTACCCACCAGCTGCATGCCGTCGTTGGTGAGGGTTTGGCGTTGGACTATATCCTGGAGCCCAAAAAGATTGGCGATTATTTCCTGCTGGCGGAAAAGCCCGGTACCGGGCAGTTGTCCCGTGTGGGTTGGCCAGTCTACCGCCTGAAGCTGCTCGTGCCCGACGACGATACCGCCTGGCGGGTTTTGGGGCGGGTTCACAGTTTTTTCGGGCCCCTGCCGCGCCATATTCGGGACTACCTCAATGCCCCGCGTGTCAACGGTTTCCGCGCCTTGACCACGCGGGTGATTTGGGAAGGTCACCCCCTCAAAGTGCATATCGTCAACCCCCGGGATGAGGAAGCCAACCGGATGGGCATCCTGGCCAACTGGGGCAAGAGTGGTCCGGATATCAGCCGTTATATGAGCCTCTTGGCCACGTTGGGTGACAGCGATTTGCGCATGTCCGAGGTGCATGCCCATGTGCTGCCCGACCTCCTGGATGTCTACACCCCGAAAGGGGATCGCCTGACCTTTCCCGTGGGGTCGGTGGTGGTCGATTTTGCGTATCTGGTTCATACCGAGCTGGGCCAGCATTGCGTCGGCGCTCGGGTCAACGGGATCCAGTGTCCGCCGGAACAACCCCTGGCCGATGGTGACGTGGTCCAGATTTTGACCGCCAAAGGGGGGCGTCCCCAGCGGGCCTGGATCGATGTGGTGAAAACCGCACGGGCGCGCACCATGATCAAACAGGCCATGAAAGAGCAAAAAATTCCGGTCAAAGGGGTCGAACGGAAGCTGGATGGACAATTCCTTCTGACCTCCCTGGGCGCACCGGATTTGCGTTGGTCCGCATGCTGTTTCCCCGTGCCGGGTGATGCGGTGGTGGGACGCATCTCCGCCGATGGACAATGGATCGTGCATCGCGCCGATTGCCCCAAGGCCCAGGGTCCACTTTGGGAGAAAGGGGGGTGGAATCTGAGTCCGGTTTCCGAGACCCTCAATGTCACCTTCACGCTGGACCATCAGACCGGCGCTTTGTTGCCGGTCCTCGAACTCATGGCGAAGTACGGCATCAATGGCCACTCCATCCAAAGCAAAGGTCGGTCGGGCTCGGTCTATACCATCGCCATCGAAATGGGGGGCAAGGATCCCTTTACCCTCGGGAGCGTTCTCAACGCCCTGATGTGCGTTCCCTCGGTCAAAGAGATCAAGAGTTACCACTGGAAAGGGTGAGGGACCATGCCGAGGGTGGCGCACATCCCTGGCCAACTCCTTACCGGGGAGCCAGCTCCCTGGATCCCGATGCGTGGCCGGGTGGTGAATAGTTACCGGGGCGCTTAGAATTCGATGCCCCGTGTGGCTTTGATGCCGGCCTTGAAGGCATGTTTGACCTCCCGCATTTCGGTGACCGTATCGGCCACCTCGATCAACTCCGGAGCCGCGTTGCGTCCGGTCAGGATCAAATGCAGGTGGGGGGGCTTTTCCTGCCGAATGAACGTAGCCACCTCGGACCCGGTCAACCATCCCATGCCCACGGCAAAATTGATTTCGTCCCACACCACCATGTCAAAGGCGTGACTCCGGACCTGTTCCTGACAAAATGCCCAGATGCGCTGCGTGGTAGCCTTGTCTTGCGAAGGATCGTTGGTGTTCCAGGTAAAGCCATCCCCCATGGCATGCCAGGAGATCTCCTTGAAGAGGGATGCAGCGCGCTCCTCGCCGGTCTTCCACTTGCCCTTGACGAACTGGATGACACACACCCGCATGCCCCAACCCGCAGCCCGCAGCACCATGCCGAAGGCGCTGGAGGACTTTCCCTTGCCGTCTCCCGTCAAGACCACCACCAGGCCACGTTTTTCCGCTTGATCTGTCGTCATCGTCGTTCCTGCCAATCCATCGTACCTTGTGACAAACAGTTATGTTCGCAAGAGGTTGCTTACCGCTCCTTGAAGGCCTCCTGGACCGCCGTGCTCATGGGGTGCAGAAGGGTAGCCAGAACGGACCGGGCGCCGAGGGTGATATCCACCTGCGCCAACATGCCGGGGAGGATGCGATGCACGCCCGGGATGTCACCGACAAAATTTTTCTCCAAAGTGATCACACCCTTGAAATAGGGTTGACTTCCCTCCTGACTCAGGGTGCTGGGAGAGATGTTGACCAGGTGGCCATCGAGAGTGCCAAAACGGGAAAACTCATAGCTGCTCAACTTGACCAGGACCGCCTGGTCTTTGGTGATCCTTCCGACATCCTGGGGTGGAATGCGCACCTCGATTTGCAGGTGATCGTTGACCGGAACGATTTCAGCCAGCGTGCCGCCCGGGGGAACCACAACACCCGGCGTCTGCACCCGGAGCTCCTGGACCAGACCCCGAACCGGAGAGCGCACATCCAGGCGCACCACCTGATCGGAAATGCGTGTCAGGGAGTCCCGAATCTGGGAAAGTTCGTTCATGCTGACGGCCAGTTCGTTGCTGGCCTGCTGGCGGGTGTCGGTGGTCAACTTGCTGCGGCGTTGTTCGGTCTCGGTCAGGGCGCCTTGAATATTGGCCATCTGTTTTTGCAGGCGTTCCACCTCTCCCTGGGCGGCCAGATGGGCGCGTTTGGTCTCCAGATAGATCACCTTGGAAATGGCCTGCCTGTCAACCAGATCCTGGCGAATTTTCAGCATGTCGGCGGTGACGGTATCCTGTTGCCGGGCAATGCCGAGTGCATCCTTGACCTGTTTCAGGTCCAGGCGACGTTGGGCGATCTGTGCGTCCAGAACGGCCAGGTTGCTTTTCAGGCTTTGTGTCTGGCGTTGATGGTTCTCCTTCTGGGCGGCGACAATCGTGGCAAAACGTGGCAGAAGTTCGGCAAAATCAGGTTCCTTGCCCGCTGCGAAGGCCCGCAGGCGGATGGCGCTGGCTTGCAGGGAGGCAATTTTGAGCTCCATCTGCTCCTGCTCCGGCAGGCTTTGATTTCGATCCAGCCGGAACATGATATCACCCTGCTCCACAAGCTGACTCTCGCTGACAAGGATTTCCGCCACGATGCCACCTTCCAGATGTTGCACCACCTGCACGGAACCGCTGGGCAACACCTGTCCCTGAACGTGAGAAACCTCTTCAAGCCTGGCCAGCGTGGACCAGAGCAGCACGGGAAGAAAGACCAGCAGAATGATTTTCCAGGTGTTGCGAATCAACAAGTCGCCGCCTGCATCCCGCAGGTCGCCCATGGCTTCGATGGGGCGAATATGCAAGGGATCGGGTGTGGTGGCAAAAAGCTTCATGGCAGGGGGGATCCTTGAGCAATCGCGGCGATCAGACGGAAGCCGCCGTCTGTCGAGCAGTGATCGGGACGGCCCCGGCCACGATAGCCGGAGCGCAGATAGGCCGGGGCAAAACTCCAGGCGCCGCCACGGCGCACCTTGTAGGGGGTACGCTCCGGGCAGATGGGATTTTTTTGGCGCGCCGCAGGGGTGTTGTACATGTTTTCATCGTGGCAGTCGGCACACCACTCCCAGACGTTGCCGTGCATGTCATGCAGACCGAAGGCATTGGCCGGGAAAATACCCACCGCCGTTGTGCCGCGACGATTCTCTCCCTTTTTACCATCGGCGTAAACCCCGTTGCCGTCATAGTTGCAATAATCGGTGTGCAGGGTTGTCCCAAAGTGAAAGGGCGTTTCCGTGCCGGCCCGGCAGGCGTATTCCCATTGGGCCTCGGTAGGCAGGTTATAGGTGATGTCGGAGTTCAGTCCCAACCACGCGGCAAACGCCCGGGCATCGAACCAGCTGAGGCAGACAGCCGGATGGGTATCCTCCTGCCCGAATCCAGGTTGCAACCAGCTGAGATGCTTGTGTTCGCCCCAACCGCCTTTCCCCATGCCGGTGGCGAATCCAACCTTCTGGGCATCGGACAGATAAAGACAGGCTTCGGCAAACTGCGCCCATTGACCCCGGGTGACCGGGGTGCGACCGATCCAGAATCCATCCAGTTCCACCAAATGCCGGGGTTGCTCCTGGGCGAACCAGTCGGCATATTTTTCGTCGCCGAACATTTTCACGAGTGTGTTGTGCTCGCCCTTGTTTTGTCCCATTTTGCAGGAGCCTGGCGGAACCCATACAAACTCCAGGCCGGTGACAGGCTCGCGCCAGATCGTTCCGGGAACCGGCAACTCATCGGAGGGGGGGAGAGTGGCCTTGACCAGGGAGATGTTGGCGGCATGGAGCAAGGTCTCGGAGGCATCTCTCTCCTGCCGCAACGCAACCACAAGCGCGGCAAAACTGGTGAATCGCTCACGAGGATTTTTCCGCAGGCAACGTTCCACGATGGCCACACAGCCAGGCAGGGCTTGCCGAACACCCGGTGACCAATTCACCCCGGAGTGGTGCTGAAAGGCTTTGTAGAAGGAGCCGGTAAAGGGCACCTCGTGATAGGGCCGATGTCCTTCCAGAATCAAAAAGCCGATCAGACCAAAGCTGTAGATCACGGCGGCTTCATCCATCTGGGATGACTTTTTATCCACGATTTCGGGGGCCAGATAGGCACTGGTGGTGTCCACCCGGGGATAGTCCGCCGCACCGTCGCGACACACACCGCCCAAATCGATGAAACCAAGAGAAAGCGGTCCATGTGCGCAGAGATGAAGCAGGATATTGTCCGGCTTCAGGTCGGTGATCAAAAGGCCCGTCTCCTTGTGCAGGCGGTGCAGGGCCTCGGCCAGGTTGCAGAGCAAGGCCCTCTGCCGGACAGGGGTGTAACGCCCCTCCTTCCGGAGATTCCGTATGCACTCTCGCAACGACCATGGCCAAAAATCCATGTAGATCAGCCCGTAGAGAGCGACGCGGGCGTTCGGATCGTTCTCCTGGTATTTAAAAAAGTCCCGGACCCTTACCAGGGAGGGGTGGTGCAACCGCTCCCAGTTGGTCGTGGTTTGCACCCAATCCAGGCTGGAGAACTCCTGGTTCGAGACCGGTTCGCCCGATGACATTTTGGAGCGCAGGGCCAGAGGGACGATCTTGACCGCCACCCTTTTCCAATCATCCTCGGCAAGGAACACATGCCCGTAGGTGCCGCTTCCCAGGGAGCGGACGACGCGATAACCGGGGGTGAAATGCCCGATCAATCGCGCCGCATCCGCCAGGGAGAGTTCATCGACGACGCTCTTTTGAGCCGTTTTGGTCTTCTTCGCCTTGTCCATGCCGGGTTAAGACTTGCGCCACTCCTGCCAGTAGGGATTTTGTATCCAACCCACAGCCAAGCCTGTCTGCCCGGAAAGGGTTTTGACCACTTTCAAGACATGATCATACGAGGCGAAAGGCCCGACCAGCAAGCGGACAATCTTTTTATCATCGGGTGTACGCACCATATCCATCCAGGTGGGAATGTTCTCCTTGGCCAGATTTTCCGCCAGTTCGCGGCACTCCTGCTCGTTTCGATAGGCGCCCATGTGGACCAGATAAGGGCCACTCTTCAGTTGTGGCCAGTGAGAGGGATAATTCCCGCTGGCCGGGTTGGCCATGGGCAACGGAGCGGCAATGGCTGTATTCTTTTCCGCGCTCGTCGCGGCATCGTCGGTACGTGTCAGGGGTGGCAGGTGCTGACGCAGCACCCTGGCGACCGCCCGGTGCAAGGGCTCGGGTATATCTTTCTCCGCCAGAATTGCGGAGGTGTACACCTCCAACAAGGCATCGAGTTCCTGCGTGGCGTCCGGTTTGCTGTTGGTGGGGCTGACCGACTGCTGGCCGGAGGGGCTGCCGGCGCCCTTGGCCGCATCTTTGGTCGGACCGGTTGGGACATCGGCAACCCCCTGGAGAGAGGTTCCTGGCTCCTTGGCCGGTTCCGGCGCATATTTTTTCAGGTTGGCGGTCAACTGTCCGATGGACTCCAGGAGCAAATCCTCCGTCAGGTCGGGTTCTTTTCCGGTCTTCCCGTTCCGGGCAGGTTTTTGCGCCGCATGGGCGTTTGGCCCGACCGCTTCCAACTTGGCATCCTGCGCAACCTCGGCGGGTTTTTGTGCCGCATGGGCGTTTGGCCCGACCGCTTCCGACTTGGCATCCTGTGCAACCTCGGCGGGTTTTTGTGCCGCATGGGCGTTTGGCCCGATCGCTTCCGACCTGGTATCCTGCGCAATTTCAGCGGGCCGTATCGCGTGCAGTTGGGAAGTTCCAACATCCGTATGAAGCTCCATGGATGCCAGATGCTGGGGCTTGTTGCCACGGGTATCGATGACTCCTCCCGACTCCAGAAGGGCGACGAATGTTGTGGGAGAGTCTGGACGCAAGGGGACACCCAACGCCTGCCAGAGCCGGATGCGCGCCAACTGCTCCTGATACCGGTTGCGGACCAGGTTGGTGTTCAGGGTCAACACTTCGTATTGGACATCCAGCAACTCCAGCAGGGTGCGCGTTCCCGCTTGAAACTCCTCCTCCATGCCGGTCAGGGCTTTTTCGTTCGATTGCAAAGCCTTGGTCAGCCAAATGATCGAAACCTGCTGGTTTTTGATATCCATCCTGGCCTGATTGACATCCCGCATGGCCTGGTTGCGGATGGCTTGCAGTTGGGCCATCAGGTTCTCTTTACGACCTTTGGCCTCACGAACGCGCGCACTGGTCTCCCCGCCACTGAACAGGGGTACATTGAGACTGACCAAAAGGGTCTGCGCCTCGACGGTGTCTTTGATCGATATACCCGAACTTCCGCCAAGTTCCGAATCCCAGGTGCGGCTGGCCCGGTAGTTCAGATCCACGGTCGGATAGTGGGAGGAGCGCTCAATTTTGACCGCATATCGGGCGGCATCCAGACGTGCTTCGGCGGCCTGAAGATCCGGCCTGTTCCCGATCCACTTTTGCAATTGATCCTGCAACTTTTCCGGTTCCCGCCAATCCGCAGGTTCCCGCCAGGAGAGCTCCGGCAGGGTCATGTCCGGGGATGGATTGGCTCCGACCACCTCCCGGAAGGCGATGGCTGCCTTCTCCAGGGTATTGAGGGATTGGACATAACTGGCTTCGGCCTGTTCGGCACGGGATGAAGAGGTCTCCACATCCGTAGCTGTGGACTCGCCGGCTTTTTGACGCATGCGGTTTACGTCCCGGTGACGTTTTGTGACCTTGCGATATTTTTCGCCGAGATCAAGAACTTCCCTTGCCTCAAGCCAGTTGGCGGCGACAGTGGCCACGCTCAGGGCCACCTGCTGCCGGGCATCTTCCAGGTCGGCTAGAGCAGCCCGCACCACGGCGTCGCTCTGTTCATGCCCCAGGGCGTCATGGCGATTATAAAGGGGTTGGCGCAGAGACAACTCCACGACCGAGGACAAATTTTTACTGCTTACCCCCTGTTTGATGTAGCGGGTCTCGTCATGCAAGTTCTTTCCGGCTCGCAGGTTGGCCAGAGGCAGGAGTTTGGCCAGTGTTTTGGGGTTCTCCTCCAAGGTGGCACGCAGAATGGCCTCTGCCTTGTGGATCTGTGGGTTGTTGGCCTGGGCATTGTCCACAGCTGTCCAGAAGGAGCGAATGTCAGCCCCACCAGGCTGATAAACCATCAGAATAGCAAGGGAAAGACACCCCCCGATCAGGGTGGAACGTTTCAGGAACAGATATGGAGGATGAGGCATGGGAACCCCGCGCCAGTAGAAGGGGACAAATCTCGACAAGGGTAGAGCAATACATGGGCCAAACCCCGAGGATTGCAGCGGCGGTCGACTTTAGCGTCATGTCGGCTCGGTCGGGACGAGACCCTGCCTTGTCCCACACGGAAGGTGGTGACACGCTCCTGAATTGTGGTACAATGAAGGGATTTTTGTGACTATGGTTTCAGTACCCCTGCAAGAAAAGCTTTGAGCAGAATTTTTTTGGTAAACCAAGCCTCCCACAGTCGGGGCTTTTTTTGTGATTGCGCCGAGGATCATTCCCGGTCAGAAACTGCGTCGCAGACAGGAGGCCCCCCCGGCCCATGGACAAAACGGAACCCTCCCTCCAGCCCCCTGACCCACAGGAACGCGACCCCCGTCCTTCCCTGTGCGGGAGTTTCATTCCTGCCGATTTTTTGACCCACCTGGAAGAGTCCCGTGACGCCGAAAGGCAGGCCCTGGAGCGCCTGTTTTTGGAGAACCTGCGTGCCCAAAGGGCGATCCATCGGGGCAAAAACTGGTTTCGCCTCTTTCTGGCCCTTTTTTTGGTCGCTGTGCTGGCGTTGGTCGCCATCGACAGCGGCAAGGGCATGGAAATGGATTCGCTCTCCCTGGCACAAAACCACACCGCTGCGGTGGACATTTACGGCGTTATCATGCCGGAAACCGAGGGCAACGCCGATAGCGTCATCAGCGGATTGAAATCTGCCTTTGACGATAAAAAAACGCGCGGCGTCATTCTGCGGATCAACACTCCCGGGGGGAGTCCGGCCCAGGCCGGCATGATTTTCGACGAAGTCATGCGGTTGCGGTCAAAGCATCCATCCATACCCGTCTATGCCGCCGTGGAGGACATTTGCGCGTCGGGTGGCTATTACATCGCCGCCGCCGCCAAAGAGATCTACGCCGACAAGGCCTCCCTGGTCGGCTCCATCGGTGTGGTCATGCAATCCTTCGGTTTGAAATCCACCCTGGAAAAGTTGGGTATGGAGAGCCGTACCCTGACCTCCGGTGAACACAAGGCCTTCCTGGATCCCTTCCAGGATGTCAAGCCGGAGGAAAAGATCCATGCGCAAAACATGCTCAACAAAATCCACCAGCAATTTATCAGCGCTGTCCGTAAAGGCCGGGGGGATCGGTTGAAGGGCACCAATGAAAAATTGTTCAATGGACTCTTCTGGACGGGAGAGGATGCCGTATCCCTGGGCCTGGTGGATGGTCTGGGTTCGGATCGTTGGATTGCCCGGGAGCTTGTCCGGGAAGAAAGAATGGTCAATTTTACGCACAAGGAAGATTGGATGGCTCGCGTCACGGATCGACTTGTTAGTTCTACGTCCGCCGCTCTGCAATGGCGGCAGGGATCTCCCTGGCGATGACACCGCCTGACGGACACGGGAATTTTCCCACTGTTGACCCTCGCATCGACCCCAAAGGAGAACGACATGTTAGTGGCATACCGCCAACACGTAGCTGATCGACAGAAAGAAGGCGTCCCCCCGTTGCCCCTGGATGCCGAGCAAACCCGGGCCCTGGTCAAGCTGTTGCAAAATCCCCCCGCCGGTGAGGAAAAATTTTTGGCCGATCTGCTGGCCAATCAGGTTCCCCCCGGTGTGGATGATGCTTCGCAAGTCAAAGCCGAATTCCTTGGCGATGTGGCCAAGGGCAAGGTCTCCTGCCCGGTCATCAAACCTGCTGATGCCGTGCGCCTGCTCGGCTCCATGATGGGCGGATTCAACGTCCAACCTCTGATCGACCTGCTGGACAATCAGGCCCTGCTCCAGGATGTCGTGGCCGCGTTGTCCAATACCCTTCTCGTCTATGACAAATTTGAAACCGTCGTCGCCAAGGCCAAAAGCAATGCCGGCGCCAAACAGATTTTGCAAAACTGGGCCGATGCCACCTGGTTTACCTCACGCGCCGAGCTGCCTGAAACCGTGACCGCAACGGTCTTCAAGGTGGACGGCGAAATCAACACGGACGACTTCTCCCCGGCCTCGGAGGCGTGGAGCCGTCCCGATATCCCCATGCATGCCAAATCCATGCTGGTCAACCGGAAACCCGGATCCCTCCAGGAGATCGAAGCCCTGCGCCAGAAAGGCCATCCGCTCGCCTTCGTCGGCGATGTGGTGGGAACCGGTTCCTCGCGCAAATCGGCGGCCAACTCCCTGATCTGGTGCATCGGACAGGATATCCCATACGTTCCGGCCAAACGGACGGGAGGGGTGGTCATCGGCGGCACGATCGCGCCGATCTTCTTCAATACCGCGGAAGATTCCGGCATGCTGCCCATCCAGTGCGATGTCAGCCAGTTGAAATCCGGTGATGTGATTACCATCAACACCAAAACCTGTTCCATCACCCGGGATGGTCAACAGGTCTCCTCTTTCCAGTTGCAACCCCGCACCCTGCCGGACGAGTTTCGTGCCGGTGGCCGCGTCAACCTGATCATTGGCCGAAAGTTGACCGCCCGCGCCCGGGAAATCCTGGGGCTGCCCCCGGCCACCCTCTTTCAACAACCCAGCGTCCCGCCCGACACCGGCAAAGGGTACACACTCGCGCAGAAGATGGTCGGCAAAGCCTGCGGGTTGCCCGGCGTGCGGCCCGGCACCTACTGCGAGCCAGCCATGTCCACCGTGGGCTCCCAGGATACCACCGGCCCCATGACCCGCGACGAGATCAAAGAGTTGGCCTGCCTGGGCTTTTCGGCTGATCTTGTCATGCAGAGTTTCTGCCATACCGCCGCCTATCCCAAGTCCGTGGATATCAAGACCCACAAAACCCTGCCCGGATTTTTCACGGATCGCGGTGGCGTCGCCCTGCGCGTTGGAGATGGCGTCGTCCACTCCTGGGTCAACCGGATGGTCCTGCCGGATGCGGTGGGCACCGGTGGGGACTCGCATACCCGCTTCCCCATCGGCATCTCCTTCCCGGCTGGCTCCGGTCTCGTCGCCTTTGCCGCTGCCACGGGCATCATGCCCCTGGAGATGCCCGAGTCGGTCCTGATCCGTTTCAAGGGCACCATGCAACCCGGCATCACCCTGCGGGATCTTGTCAACGCCATTCCCTGGGTGGCCATCCAGAGGGGTCTGCTGACGGTCGCCAAAAAGGGCAAAAAGAATATTTTCGCCGGCACCATCCTGGAAATCGAAGGGTTGCCCAACCTTAAAGTGGAACAGGCCTTCGAGTTGTCCGACGCCTCCGCCGAGCGTTCCGCCACCGCCTGCACGGTGCGTCTGGCCAGGGAACCGGTCGAAGAGTACCTCCGCTCCAACGTCACCCTCTTCAAAAACATGCTGAACCAGGGCTACCAAAGCGCCGATGCCATCAAACGGCGCATCGCTCAAATGGAGGCCTGGCTGGCCAACCCGGTCCTGTTGGAACCGGACGCCAATGCCGAATATGCCCATGTCTTTGAAATCGACATGAACGAGATCAAAGAACCCATCGTTGCCTGCCCCAACGACCCGGACGATGTCAAACCCCTTTCACAGGTCGCCGGGGACAAGATTGATGAGGTGTTCCTGGGTTCCTGCATGACCAATATCGGCCACTTCCGCGCCGCCGCCCGTATTCTTGACGGCGCCCCGCCGGTTCCTGGTCGCATGTGGGTCGTTCCCCCCACCCGAATGGACGAGGAACAGCTCGTGGAGGAGGGGGTCTACAGCATCTTCGGCAAATCCGGCGCACGCACCGAAATTCCCGGCTGCTCCCTCTGCATGGGCAACCAGGCCCGGGTGCGCGACAACGTCACCGTCTTCTCCACCTCCACCCGAAACTTCGACAACCGGATGGGCAAGGGGGCCCGGACCTATCTCGGTTCCGCCGAGTTGGCCGCCGTTTGCGCCATCCTGGGCAAGATTCCCACCGTGGACGAATACATGAACCTGGTGCGGGACAAGATCGAACCCAAAGCCGGAGATACCTACAAATATCTGAACTTCCACCTGATCAAAGGGTATGAAAACAAGGGTGTCGTCATTCCCATCCAGAAGGGGTGACGCAGTCTGATTCGATTCCGAATCATCTGGCCGGGATCTGTTCAAAACATGTCGGGGGGCTCTGCCCCCTTTTTTTTGGCTCAATATGGATTCCGGGGGCTTATCGCACCAGAAGATGGTGGTGCCCGACATTGACCTAATTGCCTGATGTGGCGTAAATTTTCTCTGACA
>JADGBZ010000069.1 GCA_015231175.1 Magnetococcales bacterium
GGTTTGAGTTTGGTATGGCAGTTTGATCGCAATCAACCAAACGAAGGCACTACCGTCGGTCTTTCCAGTGTAGCATTCCAGTCCCTGACCTGAAAAATGTTGCTCATTCATTCTCATATAAAAGCCAATAAAATTGAAAACTGTATAGTGTTGTCATAATAACAAGACGTAACTGCAACCTGTTTCCAGGAGTAGAGCAACCCCCATGTCCCTACCCGAATTTTTAAAAACTTCCTTTGCCCCTGGGGCACGCATCCTGGTCAGGGATGCCGAGTGGCTCATACGCCGAGTGGACAGCACTTCGACCGGTGGGCAGGTGCTGGGGGTTGTCGGCATTTCGGAGTTGGTTCGAAACAAGGAAGCCATTTTTCTGACCGAAATTGACGACCATATCGAGGTACTTGATCCCGCCAAGACCAAACTGGTCCAGGATGCATCCAGTGGATACCGGGCATCCCTTTTGTACCTGGAGAGTTTGTTCCGGCAAACACCACCCACCGATGAACGCATTTATACAGGTCATCGTGCCGCCATGGATGCAGTGCCGTACCAGTTGGATCCGGCCATCCAGGCCTTGCAACAACCCAGGCAAAGGATTCTCATTGCCGACTCTGTTGGCCTTGGGAAAACCCTTGAAGCAGGAATTCTGGTTGCCGAGTTGATCCGCAGGGGACGTGGCAAGCGTATCCTCGTGGCGGCGGTCAAGAGCATGTTGACCCAATTCCAGAAGGAGTTTTGGAGCCGCTTTACCATCCCGCTGACGCGCCTGGATTCCATGGGTCTCCAGCGTGTTCGCTCCCGCATCCCGACCAACCACAATCCATTTCATTATTTCGACAAATCCATCATCTCCATCGATACTCTCAAGCAGGATGCCGAATACCGGACCTATCTCGAAAACGCCTGGTGGGACATCATCATCATCGACGAGGCGCACAATGTGGCAGAGCGTGGAACGGGGGTTTCCCTGCGTTCCCGGCTGGCGAGGCTGCTTGCCTCGCGCTCCGATACCTTGATCATGCTCTCCGCCACGCCGCATGATGGCAGTCCAGAGAGTTTTGCCAGCCTGATGAACATGCTCGATCCGACGGCCATCGCCAATCCCCGCGATTACACCCGGGAAGAGATCCAGGGATTGTTCATCCGCCGTTTCAAAAAAGACATTCAATCCCAGGTGACCACAGCCTTCAAGGAACGCAAGATTGCCACGGCGACCTGTCAGGCGTCGTCCCTTGAAGAGACCGCTTTTGATACCCTGACCCGCATCCAGTTTACCCGTCTGGATCGCAACAAAGGGGCAGGAGATCTGTTCAAGACCACCCTGGAAAAATCCCTCTTCTCCAGCCCCGTGGCGTGTGTGCAGAGCATTGGCAACCGCATCCGCCAGTTGGAGAAGCAGGCAAACCCGGATATGCAGGCCGATATCGAGGCGTTGCAGGAGTTGCATGCGGTGGTAGAGCGCATCGCGCCTGCACATTTCAGCAAATACCAACGCTTGTTGCAGTTGATCCGCAGCGAGTTCAAATGGACAGGCCACGACGCCTCGGATCGGCTGGTGATTTTTACGGAACGCATCCAAACCCTGGAGTTCCTCGCGCAGTACCTGCCCAAAGAACTCAAACTCAAACCGGAACAGGTGCAAACCCTGCACGGCTCCATGTCCGACGTGGAGCAACAGCAGGTGGTGGAAGCCTTTGGCAAGGATGCAGAAGCGGTACGCCTGCTCATCGCCTCCGACGTGGCTGCCGAAGGGATCAATCTGCATTACCTCTGCCACCGCATGATCCATTTTGACATCCCCTGGTCCTTGATGGTCTTCCAGCAACGGAATGGCCGTATCGACCGCTATGGTCAGGAGCAGACACCACAAATCGTCTATCTGACCACGGCAAGCGCCAATGAAAAAATCCGGGGAGACATGCGCATTCTGGAACTGCTCATCGAAAAGGATGAGCAGGCCATGAAAAATATTGGTGACCCGGCGGCCTTCATGGGGGTGTATGACATGGCCGAGGAGGAGCGTCTGACCGCCCAGGCCATGGAGGCAGGCATGACGCCGACAGCTTTTGAGGCGCAATTCCACAAGGATTCCCCGGTAGCCTGGGACGTGCTGGCCATGATCATGGGCGATACCCCCGTTGCGGTGGGGAAGACCGCATCCCGTCACACGGCCCGCATGCCATCCCTGTTTGCCGATGATCTGGCCTATCTGCAAGCAGCCTTGAACCATGTTGATGAGAAACATCACCTGCAATTGCGGATCGATGCCAAGAGCAAAATGGTCGAGTTCACCGCTCCCAGGGAGTTGCAACAGCGGTTTGACTTTCTCCCCAGAGAAATCTGGCCGGAAAACGGGCGGTTTTTCCTCTCCCAGGATATCACTGTTTTGCAAAAGGAGATGGCCCGCAGTCGCAAGGATGAACGTGCCTGGCCCACCATCCACTATCTGTGGGAACTCCATCCGGTGATGCAGTGGGTCAACGATCAGATATTGGCAGCCTTTGGCAGGCATGAAGCACCGGTGATCACCCTGTCCCAGGGTTTACGGGCAGACGAGACGGTCTTTCTCATGTCCGGGTTGATCCCCAACCGCAAAGGCCACCCTTTGGTGCATCATTGGTTTGGTGCCGTCTTTCAAGGTGATGCGTGGAGGGAGATTGAGGCGTTGCAGCCTCTTTTGACCCGCACCGGCCTGGGTTCGCGCCCCATTCCCAACCGCTCGGCTTTTCTGGATGATTTTTTTCTGGGCCAACTGCTGCCCAAGGCGGTCAAAAAGGCGCAACAGTGGATGCAAGAGCAGCGCAAGATTTTTGAGGATGCCATCAACCCAAAACTCGAAAAACATGTGCGCGACCTGGACCGATTGCGTGGATGTCAAATGCGGCAACTTGAATTGAAATTCGATGATATCGAACAACCTGCCAAGATTATTTTGAGTCGCAAAGAGGAGGAGAAGCGGCGTATCGACAGGCTGTTTGATGAATACCTGGATTGGGTGCAGGAGACCATGACCACCGAAGAGCAGGCCTACATTCAGGTTGCCGCCGTGCTGGTCGGACAGCCGGATTGAGGGAGGGCAACCATGACCATCGACCTGACCGGGATCAGCAACGAGAACGAATTTTATACCCATCATTATCTCAGTACCATCCTGGAGAACGATCTCAAGGAGGTGTTGGGCCAATGGAGTTTGCGGGAGAGTGACGGGGCCAGGGAGCGTCCGCCGCATGCCCGGCTGCGCGGCATGGCCCGCGATTATTTCCTGTTCCACAGCCAGGCGGAGAAGGAACGCAAGGCCGGGGCGCGACTGGCGTTGCAGCGGGACTTTTTGGCCACCATGTTGCCTGTGCTGGGTTATGCGTGGCAATTGCAGCCGAAAATGTTGGCTGATGACCTTTCTCTCTCCCTGTTGGCCGAGGTGACCCGGGCCAATGGTGCCCCTGAGTTGTGGGTGGTGGAGGTGGTCGATCCGCGCCTGGAAAAAACCGATCCTCTGACTTTGCCGCCCTCTCCGTGTCAATACCCAGAGGCAGTGACCCTGGATGCGGTTTGGCTGGCTACGACCCTGGAAGAGATTGTCACGAAACACATTTTCGCTCGTGCGGAACCGCCGCGTTGGGTGATCCTGGCCTCCGATGCCCAATTGCTCCTGATCGACCGGGGCAAGTGGAACGAAAAGCGGTTGTTGCGCTTTGATCTGGCTGAAATCCTCGGGCGACGTGAGGAGTCCACCCTCAAGACCATGGCGGTGTTGCTGCATCGGGAGAGTCTTTGCCCGGATACGGGGATTCCTCTGCTCGACACCCTGGATGAAAACTCCCACAAACACGCCTTTGCCGTCTCCGAGGATTTGAAATACGCCCTGCGTGAGGCCATCGAGCTGATTGGCAACGAGGCGGTGTGGTCCATGCGCACCACTCATAACAAGATCTATGATCGGGAGTTGGCCGAAAGTCTCAGTCTGGAGTGTTTGCGCTACATGTACAGGTTGTTGTTCCTGTTCTACATCGAGGCACGACCGGAATTGGGCTACGTGCCCATGCAGGCTGACAGTTATCGGGACGGTTACAGCCTGGAGACTCTGCGAGACTTGGAGTTGGTGCAACTGACCACCGAAGAGTCACGCCATGGATTTTATCTGCACACGTCCCTTCAGCTTTTGTTTCGTCTGGTCTACGAAGGGTGGCCACCCGAAAAGCTGGCCCCAGGGGGTGGGTCTGCGCAAATTTTGACAGATCAGGAACGTGTCCGCCCTCTCCATGGATCGTTCCAGATTCCTCCTTTGCGGTCGCATTTGTTCGATCCGGCGCAAACGCCCATCCTGCGACAGGTCAAACTGCGCAACCATGTGTTGCAACGGGTGATCGAGTTGATGTCCCTGACCCGGCCCAAGAAGGGATCGCGGCAGCAGCGTCGGGGGCGCGTCTCCTATGCCCAATTGGGCATCAACCAGTTGGGGGCGGTCTATGAGGCCCTGCTCTCCTATCGGGGGTTCTTTGCCGAGACCGACCTGTTTGAGGTGAAGCCCGCTGGTGAGGAGTTCAATCCCCTGGGGACGGGCTATTTTGTCAAGCGCGAGGATTTGCCCCGCTATACCGATGAGGAAAAGGTGTTCGACGCCGATGGCAACCTGATCATGCATCCCCAGGGGCGGTTTATCTATCGTCTGGCGGGGCGGGATCGGCAAAAGTCGGCCTCCTATTATACCCCGGAAGTGTTGACCCAATGTCTGGTGAAGTATGCCCTCAAGGAGTTGTTGGCCGACAAGTGTGCCGATGACATATTGCGCCTGACCATTTGCGAACCAGCCATGGGGAGCGCCGCCTTTTTGAACGAGGCGGTCAATCAACTGGCCGAGGCCTATTTGCAACGCAAGCAGGCCGAGACCGGTAGCCTCATTGCCCACGAAAAGTACACTTTTGAAAGACAACGGGTCAAAATGTTCCTGGCCGATAACAATGTGTTCGGTGTGGACTTGAATCCGGTGGCCAGGGAGTTGGCCGAGGTGTCGTTGTGGTTGAACACCATTCATGCCGGGGCCTTTGTCCCCTGGTTTGGCATGCAGTTGGTGTGTGGCAACTCCCTGGTGGGGGCGCGACGGCAGGTGTTCCCTGAACGCTTGTTGCTGCCTGCACGCCGGAGCGATGAAAACTGGCTTGACGCCACACCGGAGCGGGTGCTGCCTGGAATTGCCCGGGCACCCGGATCGGTTTATCACTTCCTGCTGCCGGATCGGGGTATGGCTGGGTATAACGACAAGGTGATCGCTTCTCTTGCCAAACCGGAGATGGCGGCCGTCAAGGCCTGGAGGAAGGAGTTCATCCAACCCTTGTCTGCCTCCCAGGTAAAAAAGCTGCAAAAGTTGTCCGATGCGGCGGATCGCTTATGGCAAAGCCATGCCGAACAACTGCGCTCGTTGCGGGAAAAGACCACGGACGTTCTGAGCGTATTTGGTCAACCTGCTCCCCAGGCCCCCAGAAAGCCCACCACCACCGAGTGGAAAGATCGCAAACATCAGGCACTCCTGGCGCAAAACACCCGCTGGGGCAGTCCCTACCGGCGTTTGAAGATGGCCATGGATTATTGGTGTGCCCTCTGGTTTTGGCCGATTGAAAAAGCCGGGCTGCTCCCCGGGCGGGAAGAGTTTTTGCTGGAGATGATGCTCCTTCTGGAAGGGGATGTGTTCTCTGTCCAGCCGGGGGTGGGGGAGATGGGTTCCCTGTTTCCGGAGTCATTGGCCGAGGAGGAGGCCAAGAAGCTGGTCAATGACCATGGCTTTGTCGATGTGGACAAACTGGCCCGCGAGGTGCCGCGCCTGGGGTTAGTGCAAAGTTTAAGCGAACGCCATCGTTTCCTGCACTGGGAGTTGGAGTTTGCCGATATTTTTACCGACCGAGGCGGATTTGATCTGGTGTTGGGCAACCCCCCCTGGATCAAGGTGGAGTGGAACGAAGGGGGTGTCCTGGGTGACGTGGAGCCGCTCTTTGTCCTGCGCGGGGAGAGTGCCTCCAAATTGGCCTTGCTGCGCCAAGAGACCTTGGAAAAATATGGACTGCGTGGGGGATACCTTGCTGCCTTCGAGGAGGCCGATGGCATGCAAAATTTTCTCAATGCCCGGCAAAACTATCCCCTGTTGAAAGGATCACAAAGCAATCTTTACAAGTGCTTCCTGCCCCAGGCGTGGATGATCGGGCGACCGGATGGGGTTTCCGGTTTTCTCCATCCCGAGGGGGTTTATGATGATCCGAAGGGGGGAGGATTACGGGAAGAGGTTTTTTATCGATTGCGGCACCATTTTCAATTCCAAAATGAGTTCGCCCTTTTCGTTGGTACCAACGATCATGGACGCATGCGATTCGGACTGCATTGTTATGCGAACAACCCTACAACCGTCTGCTTTTCGAGCATCAGCAATTTATACACTCCAACCACAGTTAGTGCTTGTTTTGACCACGATGGCCGTGCTCCAGTCCCTGGCATCAAAGACGATCAAAACAAATGGAATGTCCAGGGCCATGCCCGCCGCATCGTGCAAGTGACTGAAAAAGAGTTAGCCCTGTTTGCCAGGCTCTATGACGAAGAAGGAACGCCGCCCCTCCGGGCACGCTTGCCTGCCTTGCACTCCCAAGAGTTGATGGGGGTGCTGGAAAAGTTTGCGGCCCAACCACGCCGACTGGGTGATTTGGAAGGGGAATATTTTTCCACAGTTATGTGGGATGAAACCAATGCCGTCAAAAAAGACCACACCATCCGCCGTGAGACCCGTTTCCCGGATACCCCGGCGGAGTGGATCCTTTCCGGTCCGCATTTTTATGTAGGAACGCCCTTCAATAAAACGCCGCGCCGGGTTTGTGCCGCCAATGGCCATTACGACAATCTCGACCTCACCCAAATCCCTGACGACTATCTGCCCCGCACCAACTACGTCCCGGATGTGGACCCGGCAGAGTATTTGCGCCGCACTCCCAAAGTGCCGTGGAATGGGGAACCGGTGACGGGGTTTTATCGGGTTGTCAGCAGAGAGATGCTGAGCCAATCCGGAGAGCGAACTTTAGTGCCCATGATTACTCCACCTGGAACAGGTCATGTGAATACTTGTTTTGGTTCTGTTTTCCAGAATTACCAAGAGATGCTTGATTTTGTTGGTTTCGCTCTTTCAATCCCTCTTGATTTCCGAGTCAAAAGCACTGGAATGGGACATGCCAACAAATCGCTTTTAGGTCAACTTCCGCTTTTATCCACTGTGTCCTCGTTTCGAGCAAGGATACATTTACGTGCTTTAACAATCAATTGCCTCACCACCCACTACGCCGATCTCTGGTCAGAGTGTTGGAATCCATCCTTCCAGCAAGACCACTGGGCCAAAGATGACCCGCGTCTGGACAACGGCTTTTTCACCCGCCTGACCCCCAAATGGCACCGGGATTGTGCCTTGCGCACCGATTATGCCCGGCGGCAGGCCCTGGTGGAGATTGATGTGCTGGCCGCCATGGCCCTGGGCTTGACCTTGACGGAACTCCAGACCATCTATCGGGTGCAATTCCCGGTCATGCGCCAGTACGAGGCGGACACCTGGTATGATGCCCAAGGCCGCATCATCTTTACCAACAGCAAGGGGCTTGCCGATATCGGCTTCGACCGCAAAGCCTGGAACGAAATAAAAGAAATGGCCAGCGGCAGCGTGGAACAAACCATCACCGATGACACCCTGCCCGGCGGTCCCATCCAGCGCACCATCACCTATCACGCCCCGTTTGACAAGTGCGACCGGGAAAAGGATTATGAAACGGTGTGGGCTGAATTTGCCACCCGGAGGAACAGATCATGAAGTGTACGGTATGCAAACACGGCGAGACCAAATCGGGAACGGTCAGCGTCACTCTGGAGCGCAAGGGTACCACTCTGGTGTTTCGCGAGGTGCCGGCCATGGTCTGTGACAACTGCGGCGAGGTCTATCATGATGCGGCGGTCTCTGCCCAGCTCATGCATCGAGCGGAGGAGGCCGTTCGCGCCTGAGTCGAAATTGATGTCAGACGGTATGCCGTGGCATGAATGACGGTATCCCCACCAGCATGAATACCGGAAACGGAGCAAGATCGGCCATGATGACGACAATTGAAATCAATGACGCTCTGATGCTGACCGCCCAAAAACTGGCGCATCAACGCAATCTGACCCTGCGACAAGTGGTGGAATCGGCCTTGCAGTCCTTCGTGGAACAGGAGCAAGAAAGGGAGAAAGGGTTTCGTCTGCGCAAATGTTCCTTCCGGGGCAACGGTCTGCAAACGGATATCCAGGAAGGGGATTGGGCGGCAATCCGCGAACGTATTGATGGAGATCGAGAAAAAATGATCCATGTGGAAAATCCACTTCGAGGAGTCACAAAATGACCACGCTCACCATGGAGTTGCCCAGCACGGTTTTTTCTTCCCTGCGGCGTTCGCCGGGGGAGTTTGCCATTGAAATGCGCAAGGCTGCTGCCATCTATTGGTATCAAAGGGGTATGATATCCCAGGAAAAAGCCGCCGAGGTGGCTGGATTGGATCGAACCGATTTTCTGCTATTGCTGGCAGCGGAAAAGGTGGATGTCTTTGCTGTGGACATGGAAGCATTGAGGCAAGAGTTGAGCGATGCTTGAACCCATCGTTATCAATGCATCGCCGCTGATTTTCTTGGCGCGATCCCAAAATATCCACTTGCTACAGCAACTGCATCGCCCCGTTTTGATCCCGCAGCCCGTGGCACAAGAAATCCAGGCCCGGGGCCAATATGATCCCACAACACGAGCCCTTGCCGAAACGGAGTGGCTGGAAGTGGTGCCCGCACCGACTATTCCGAACGAAATTCTCTCCTGGGATCTCGGCAAGGGGGAGTCTTCGGTGTTGGCTATGGCATGGTCAAAACCTGATTCCATGGCCATGATCGATGACCTGACCGGGCGACGTTGCGCCCAGGCACTGAACATTCGGTTGATAGGTACGTTGGGTTTGGTGCTTTTGGCCAAACAAAAAGGAGCGATCACCCATGCCCGCACCACTCTCAGAACCATGCGGGAGCAGGGTATGTACCTGTCGGACGTCGTCATTGATGCGGCCTTGAAACTGGTTGATGAATCCTGGCCATGATCCCCTCCGTACTCACCCAGCAATTGCGCCAGGGAATCGAGGATTTTCTTGCAACCACCTTTCCCATTGCCACCAGCCATTTTCACGGTGTGCTGCGGGATCTGCTCTCCCGGCCCGGCGAGGTGTTCAAGGGGCCGTATCTCTCCCTGGGATTGCCGTTCGAGCCGGGGATGGCAGGGAAAACGTTTTTCCCTGCTGTCCCCATGCCGTTCGCTGCCTACCTCCATCAGGAAAAGGCATTCCAACGTCTCACGGCAACGCCCCCCCAATCCACCCTGATTGCCACGGGCACGGGGTCGGGCAAGACCGAGTGCTTTCTCTATCCCATTCTGGATTATTGCCATCGGCAACGCGGCGAGCTGGGGGTCAAGGTGATCCTCATCTATCCCATGAACGCCCTGGCCGCCGATCAGGCCACCCGCATCGCCAAATTGGTATTCAACAACCCGAACCTCAAGGGCCAGATTACCGCCGGGCTGTTCATCGGTCAGAGCGAACGGGATCCACGCATGGTGATGGGCAAGGATCACATCATCACCCACAAGGATACCCAGCGCCGCCGCCCCCCCGATATTCTGCTGACCAACTACAAAATGCTGGATTATCTGCTGATCCGGCCCAAGGATCGGGAACTTTGGCAGCACAACAAGGCAGAAACCTTGCGCTATCTGGTGGTGGATGAACTGCACACCTTTGATGGCGCCCAAGGGACCGATCTGGCCTGTCTGATCCGGCGGTTGAAGGCCCGGCTGGGCACCCCGGAGAATTATCTCTGCTGTGTTGGCACCTCCGCCACCCTGGGAGATACCCAAAAAGGGGATGCCCTGCTCGACTATGCCGCCAAAGTGTTCGGCGAGGCGTTCCATGCGGGGGCGATCATCACCGAACAGAGACAGGGGGCCGGGCAATTTTTGGAAAGCAGCCTGATTCGTCAAGTTGCCATCCCGTCCCACGCGCATGTAGATGACCTGGATCCTGACTCCCACCCCAGCTACCAAGAGTATCTTTCCAAACAGCACGATCTGTGGTTTGCCACCCCTATCCCCACCGCAGATTTTGACCAACCCGCGTGGCGCATGGCGTTGGCTGACAGGTTGCGGGAGCACGTCTTTTTCCAAAATCTCTTGAAGATTCTGGGTGGAGAGACCCTGGAGTTTGGCCAATTGTTGGAGGCATTGTCCCGTCTCACTCCGGAGTTACAGGGTGGTGATGATTGCTATCGCATTCACCTCCTGAACAGCCTTCTGGCCTTGATCTCGGTGGCTCGACACGCCAGCGGACAACCCTTTCTCCAGGTGCGCCTGCAATGGTGGCTGCGGGAACTGCGGCGCATGGTGGCCTCGGTGGCCCGCAAGACGGCAACAGAAGGGCCGCTCCTGCGTTTTTTTGACGACCTGACCAAAACCCAGCGTCAATTGCACCTGCCCGTCGTGCATTGCCGGGAATGCGGCAGCATGGGCTGGGCTGGCCGCAAAGGAGGTAAAAACAGCCAGCAGGTGGAAACAGACCTCCAAGCGTTCTACATCGCCTTTTTCCATGCAGATCCCCATATCATTTTTCTCTTTCCCGAGGAGAGTGTCAGGGATATCCAGGCCGACGCCGGTTTTTACGGTTCCCTTTGTCCCGCTTGTTTGACGTTGAATGTCCCTTGCTCCCAAGGGGTGTGTTCCGCATGTAGCGAAGAAAAACAGGTGATCGTCTTTATCCCCAACAATGTGGTGCGCCAAAAGGATCGCCTCGTCTCCACCCACCACTGCCCCTATTGTGGCGGTCACAACAGTCTGACGTTGGTTGGCTCCCAGGCTGCCAGTCTCACCAGCGTCCTGATTGCCCAACTCTTTGCCTCCTCCTTCAACGACGACAAAAAATTGCTCACCTTTTCCGACTCGGTGCAAGATGCCGCCCACCGGGCAGGTTTCTTTGCCGCCCGTACCTGGAGGTTTAATTTCCGGGCGGCGCTCTGTCAGTGCATTGCCGCAACCAGTGCTGACCTGACCCTGGCCTCCCTGTCCGAGGTGTTCATCCGACATTGGTCACAACGCCTGGATGAAAACCAGTTGATTGCCACCTTCCTGGCTCCCAACATGAGCTGGTTCGCCGATTTCGACCGTCTCCAGAACACCGGCAGGTTACCCCCTGGATCCACCCTCCGTCAGGCAGTGGAAAAACGCATCGACTGGGAAATATGCAGCGAGTTTGGTTTCAACGCCCGCATTGGCCGCACCCTGGAAAAAACCCTCTCCGCCACGGTCCATCTAAATCCTGAGTTACTGGAACAGGCCATTCAGACCCTGCTGGAACCCCTGCGTAACGAGATCGGCGCGCTGCGGGATCTGAATGCCCCTACCCTGAGGCGTTTTTTCCTCGGCTTCATCATCCATATGCGGCATCAGGGCGCAATAACTCACGCAGCATTGCAGAGCTATATCGAAGACAAAGGCAACACCTACCGCTTGAAAAAAATTCCCTGGATGCCCGATTTTGGTCCCCATACCCGTGCCCCAGCCTTTTTGGCGGAAAGGTTTGTCGGGGAGCGTTTTGACCTGCCCGTGGCTCGCCAGGGACACAATCGTACCTGGTATCAGGCCTGGGCCGAACGCCTGTTGGGTGCCCAGGATCTTCTCCTCGGCAACGACATCGACCGCGTCTACACCCTCATGCTCACCGGTTTGGTCAAGGTTGGCATTCTTGATCAGCAGGAGGTCCAGGGTATCAGGATTTGGGGCATCCGACCTGCTGCCCTGCACATCAGTCGTGATCTCCAGGAGTTTTTTTGCGCGACATGTGGCCATGCCATCGTCATGGACAAGGCGGATGGGGATGTCTGGCATGGGGCGTTATGCCTGCGCAACAACTGCCCGGGAATCTACCGTCCCCAGCCCAAGCGTCGCGACTATTATGGCCTTCTGTACGCCCAGGGGGATGTCAGGCGCATCTTTGCGGCAGAACATACAGGATTGCTCAAGAGGGACGACCGGGAAGAACTGGAGAGAAAGTTCAAGGCCCCTGAAGGAAATCGCCAGGCATGGGATCCCAACCTGCTCTCCTGCACCCCAACCCTGGAGATGGGGATTGACATCGGGGATTTGTCCTCGGCCATTCTTTGTTCCGTGCCACCCGCCCAGACCAACTATCTGCAACGCATCGGTCGGGCCGGACGCCGCGACGGCAATGCCCTGAATGTCACCATCGCCAATGGTCGTCCCCACGACCTCTATTTTTTTGCCGAGCCTCAAGCCATGTTGGCCGGTCACGTCGAACCACCGGGAGTTTTCCTGAACGCTTCGGCGGTGCTTGAACGCCAATTCACGGCTTTTTGTCTGGATCGCTGGGTTGTATCGGGGATTGCGGATGCGGTTTTCCCCAAAAGAGTGGGAAGCATTCTCAACAATCTGGAGAAGGCCACCCCCGCCCACTTTCCGAACAACCTCATGCTGTTTGTCGAAAACCATCAAACGGAGTTGTTACAAGGATTTTTTGCTTTGTTCACCGGGTATCTGGACAAGGAATCCAGACGCCATATCACGGATTTTGTTCAGGGTGATGGCCAACAACAGGGCAGCCTGACCTGGCGGATCACCCATGGGTTGCAAGAGCAGCGTCAACGAAGGGATTCGCTGCAACGCAAGGTGCGCTTGCTGGGCGAACGCATCCGCAAAAAAGAACAGGATCCCGCCGCCGGAAAAAACAAAGACGCTGAGTTGCATGAAATTCGGCGCGAAAAGAACGCCCTTCAGGAGTTGGTCAAGGCAATCAACGACCGGGACACCCTCAACTTTCTTACCGACGAAGGATTGCTGCCCAACTATGCCTTTCCCGAAGCCGGGGTCATTCTCCAGTCGATCATCTATCGGCGCAAGAATGAACCACGCGAGGAGAATGGTTCCTATGACACCTGGCGTTACGAGTATGAGCGTTCGGCCTCCAGCGCCATCGACGAACTGGCTCCCGAAAACACCTTTTACGCCGATGGCCGCAAGGTAAAAATCGACCAGGTGGATATGGGGTCATCCGCCATCGAGGCGTGGCGCTTTTGCACCGACTGTGCGCACATGCAGTTGGTGGGGAGTGGCAAGGAGACCACGACGTGTCCACGGTGTGCCAGTACCCTGTGGTCGGACACCGGGCAGAAACGAACCATGTTGCGCATGCGCCAGGTCTTTGCCACCAGCTCTGATCAGAAGAGTCGCATCGGTGATGACAGCGACGACCGCACCCCCTCTTTCTACAACAAGCAAACCCTGGTGGACTTCGAAGATGGCCATGTCACCGATGCCTGGCGGATCGACGATCCCAACCTCCCCTTTGGCTTCGAGTTTTTGCGCCGTGCGGCGTTTCGGGAGATCAACTTTGGTCAGCGTGGCCTGGAAGGGGAGGAAACCACCATTGCCGGTATGGAAATGCGTCGCAGGGGTTTTCACCTGTGCAAATCCTGCGGCAAGGTCAATCCGAAAGAGGAACGGGACCACACCTTTACCTGCACGGCACGAGACAAGGGTTCTGACAAAAATATCGTGGAGTGCCTCTACCTCTATCGCGAATTTTTTTCCGAAGCGATCCGCCTGTTGTTGCCGGTAACCACCTTTGCGGGATCCCAAACCAAACTCAACTCTTTCATTGCCGCGTTGCAACTGGGACTGAAAAAAAAGTTCAGCGGCAACATCAACCACCTGCAAACAGCGGTTCAGGAAGAGCCGATCTCTGATTCGGTCCATCGCAAACGTTACCTGGTTCTCTACGACACCGTGCCCGGCGGAACGGGCTATCTCAAGCAGTTGATGCGTTCCTCTGCACCTCTCATGGAGGTCTTTGCCCTGGCCCTGACCATGCTCCAGGGATGTGCCTGTAACAACGATCCCGACAAGGATGGTTGCTACCGGTGCCTGTTCGCCTACCGCAACAGCTACGATATGGCGGACATATCACGCAATACGGCAGTTGAACTCCTGCAAGAGATTCTGGCGCAGCGTAACAATCTGATCTCAATCAAGGCGGAGGGACTGCGCGGGGTATCGGTCAATGCCCTTTTCGACAGCGAACTTGAAGCGCGTTTCATTGAAGCCCTGCGCCGTATCAACGACAAAGAACCAGCGACAAAATTGGTCAAAAAGGTGTTGTCCGGCAGTGGCAAACCTGGTTACCTGCTCACAGTGGGCGAGCAGCGCTGGGAGATTGAACCACAAGTCAATCTGGGAACCAGCCAGGGGGTATCGATCCCCTCCAAGGCTGACTTTCTGTTCCATCCTGTCGGACGGGATGTCATGGCACAACCGATTGCGATATTCACGGATGGTTATCTTTACCATCGCCGCCGTATTGGAGAGGATATGGCGCAACGCATGGCCATTGTTCGCTCGGGCCGGTTTCACGTTTGGTCACTGACGTGGAAGGACGTGGAAAACAGGTTCAAGGCGCAAGGCGGGTATTATCAACAACTCCTTGCCCCATCATCGGCCCCCCTGGCAGGAAAACTGGGAGAACTCCTTCAGCATTATCATGCGGATTCGCTCCGAGATATCCAGCAAACCAACAGCTTTGACTGGCTCATCCGGTTTCTGGAAAACCCGGACGCCAAGGTTTGGTCCCGATGCGCGTTTACCCACGGACTGATCCATAGGGACAAGACCATCCCTTACATACCCTGGAAAGAGTCCCTGCAATCACTGCCAGAAAACATGGCCACCTTCCTGGCTCAAGATGCAGAATCCTGGGAGCGTGGTTCTTGGAAATCAGCGAAAGAAGAGGGAGATATTGACCTGTGGATGAGTGTCGAACCGACGTGCATCAAAGGGGGAGATATCCAGGGAATGCGTCTGGCACTGCGCATGCCGGATGCCGAGGCAGAACAAAACGAACAGGGATTTGAGGCTATCTGGAACGGATTCGTCCGTCTCTTCAACCTGTTCCAGTTTCTGCCGCACGGTTTTTGTGTGACGACGACAGGGCAGGCAAAGCGGGTGTATGACGATCTGGAGATTACCCTGGCCGGATCTGAGCAACCCCCGCCCGTCGTCCAGGGATGGCAGGGCGACGTGATCAACCTGGCCGATCAATCACTGCATTCCCTTCTGGGCAATCTGGCGCAACAGGGAGGCCCGGAACCAACCGTCGGCTACGAGTTGACCAATACCCGGGGAGAAATCATCGGCGAAGCGGAACTGGCATGGGAAAGTTACAAGTTGGCCATAGTCATGGATGATTCGTCCCGGGACATTTTTAGCCAGTCGGGCTGGAAGGTTTTCACGGCACAAGAGGTGATTGGTGAACCATCGTTGCTGATCTTGCTGAACAATGAAGGATAATCCCGTGGCTGAAATGCATATCAAGGTCGCCATCTCGTCTGATTTTCTGTCTGCATTCTCCAGGATTCCGCGCAAACTTCAGAACAAGGTAATGAATTTCATTGATAAATTTCGTGAATGCCCAACATCCCCCGGAATTAATTACGAAAAAATTGTCATGGCGAAGGATCGCAACCTCCGATCCGTCCGCATCGATGATACCTATCGGGCCATTGTGCTGAGTCCCGAGTCGGGAAATGTTTATGTACTTCTATGGGTTGACCATCACGACGCAGCCTATGCCTGGGCCATCAGGCGTCTGTGTGCAATTCATCCGGAAACTGGAAGTTTGCAAGTCATCGATGTCGAAAAAACGGTGGTAATGACCGAAGAAAGAGCCTCTCCTCAGCCCGAAGCATCCATGGGTATGTTTGCCGGGATCCGGGATCGTCAACTGATCTCTCTCGGCGTTCCCGACTCTTTATTCGCCCTCGTGCGGTCGATCAACAGCGAAGACGAACTTGATGCCGTGTCAGATCGTATGCCCGAGGAGATTTATGAGATCCTCTTGATGTTGGCTGCTGGCTATACCGTCGAACAAGCCAGCCAGGAAATGACCATGGCGACAGAGGCCAAGGTTATCGATCCGGAGGATTTTTCTTCTGCCCTGGAAAACCAGGAGTCGCAGCGCCGCTTTTATGTGGTGGGGGACGAGATGGAGTTGAAAGCAATCCTCTCCGCACCTTTGGAGAAATGGCGGGTCTTTCTTCATCCTTCACAACGGCAATTGGTCAACAGGGAGTGGAATGGACCGGTACGTGTTCTGGGTGGTGCAGGTACAGGAAAGACCGTTGTTGCCCTGCATCGCGCCAAATGGCTGGCAGAAAATCACTGCAAGGAAGGACTGAAGCGCGTATTGTTCACCACCTTCACCCGCAATCTGGCGGCAGACATCAAAGAAAACCTGCGCAAGATTTGCAACGAGGGGACATTCGCCAAAATCGAGGTGACCAATTTGGATCGTTGGGTCGCCGATTTTTTGCGCAAGCAAGGTTACAGCCTTGAAATCGACTATGGAAAAAGAACTCAACCTCTATGGAAAAAAGCCTTGACCATGGCGTCTCCCGAGCTTGGGTTCAGGCCTTCATTCTATCGGGAGGAGTGGGAGCGTGTCATCCAACCCCAGGGGATCGCAACACTCTCCGATTATTTCAAGGCCAGCCGAATTGGACGAGGTACATTGTTGAACAGAAAATCTCGCAAGGAGGTTTGGAATGTTTTTCAGGAGTATCGTCTGTTGCTTGATGAAAACGGCCTGCGTGAGCCAGACGACGCCATGCGAGACGCCTGCCAGATACTGGAGCAAAAAAGGCATGATCTGCCCTATTGCGCCGTGGTCGTTGACGAAGCCCAAGATATGGGATGCCAGGCATTTCGCCTGATTCGGCAAATGATCCCGGGAGATGGCAACAAAAACGATATATTCATGGTCGGTGATGGACACCAACGAATTTATCGTCACAAAGTGGCGGTTGGGCGTTGTGGCGTCAATATTCGCGGCAGGAGCCGAAAATTGCGGATCAACTACCGCACAACAGAGGAAAACCGCAGATGGGCCGTCAAGCTCCTGGAAAACACGGCGGTGGATGATTTGGATGGCGGGTCTGATGACCAGCAGGGCTACAAGTCACTGCTCCACGGCGAAGCCCCGGTCATGCGCAACTTTGCAAGTTCCAGGGAAGAGTCGGAGTACATCACGGCCATGGTTCGGGAATGTGCAACCCAGAGTCAAAACCTCAATTCCATTTGCATCGTGGCTCGCAATAAAGATCTGTTGGAGCAATACCAATCCGACCTTGAAAGTCTCAACATTCCAACATACACAATTCGCAGGAATGAGGCCGAAAATCGGACTGCGCCGGGTATCCGTCTTGCCACCATCCATCGTATCAAAGGCCTGGAATTCGACACGGTGATCATCGCTGCGGTCAATGACAAAATCCTGCCTTGGGAACAACCCATTCCTGAGACGGATGATTCCGTTGTCAGGAAGGAGTCAGAAAATCAGGAGAGGGCATTGTTGTATGTCGCAGCCACGAGAGCCAAACGGAGGGTCATCGTCACCTCTTATGGACGACAAAGTTGTTTCTTGGGTGGACAGCAATAGAGATAATCATCCCGTGATGCCTTGCTCAAGGCCATCATGGATTGATTCGTTGATACGGTGAAACGATGCCATGGGCCTGATTCCGGATGAGTTACGCAGATCCCTTGAAGACCACGAGGTTATCCTCTTTTGTGGTGCGGGCGTTTCTGTGCCTGCTGGGATGCCTTCCTTCAAGGAACTGGTCAGGAAAGTTTTGACTGATTTATTGCCAAAGGAGATGGATTGTAAGCCGGGAACCACAGAAGCCTTGGCTTGGGGAGCTACGACACGGTTGTCCATGTGGCACCGGCTCTCCCGACTGCCAAGCCAAACGCATCAAATGGTCTCGTCTATCTCCATGGCAAGTTGGATGGTACTCCAGATAATTTGGGGTTGGTGCTGACTGTGGCGGATTTTGGGTGGCGTCCTACGTTGACCTAACTGGTCTAGCCGGGAACAAAACCCACTCTTCAGTTGAC
>JADGBZ010000070.1 GCA_015231175.1 Magnetococcales bacterium
CCCCCTGGCAGAAACTGCTTGACAGTCAAGACAGTTGCTGGACCCCGATTCGTGGCCGGGTGGTGGTGAATAGTTACGACGCTCGAAGAGGTGGACACCATCAACCTCAGCCTGGCGCGTGCCATGGCCATCGTCCAGATGCTGGCCGAATGCGGTCCCGAACGGCGGCAAGGACCGGGCGAACGCAGGCATTCAGTTTTTACTCGCTCAATGCATCAAAAAGCGCTATATTCGCATTGTGAAAAGTGCGCACAAGGAGAATACCCATGAACATCGTCGATGATATCAGGCCCTTGACGGAATTCAAACGGGATACCGCGCAATTCGTTGCCCATCTCCGGGAGACGGGCCGCCCCGCCGTGTTGACGGTGAACGGCAAGCCTGCGCTGGTGATCATGGATGCCGAAGCCTGGCAAGAGGCACAGGATCAGATTGAGTATGCACGCACCGTCACGGCCATTCGGCAGGGATTGCTCCAGGCCCGCGCCGGACAGGGCACAGAAGCAACTCTCTTTTTCGAGTCTCTTGGCGTCAAGGAGTCATGAAGCGTTACCGCGTGATCATCACCCCCAACGCAGCGGACAACCTCCGCGGAGCCCATGGGTGGTTCAAGGCGGAAAATCCACAATATGCCGCCCGTTGGTTGCAAGGCATCAAAGAAGCCATTCTCGACTTGGGCTCCATCCCCGAATCCCATCCCCTCGCTCCCGAAAACGAGGTATTGAACGCAGAGATCCGGCAACGTCTCTTTGGTCGTGGAACCCCATGGCGCATTTTCTTCACGGTGGAAGAGACGACGGTTTATGTCCTGCATGTCCGACATGGACGACGTGATGATTGGTCGGGGTAGGCAGCGATGCTCCGGCCATCAATGTCTTCGCGCTCAAGGTAAGGATAATCGGCAAGAAGTTCGTCCATGCCATACCCGGCGCCAATCTGCCCCACAATCATGCCAACTGTAACACGCAAGCCCCGAATGCACGGCTTGCCGCCCATTATGTCGGGCTGTTGAGTGATTCGATCTAAATATTCCATATTTTATCCCCTGGCATTTCCGAACCATGATCGGCGTCCCGGATCCACTGCAACGATTCAGTATCTCTCAGGACAGCGTCCTGGTGGGGTCCAGGGCGAAGCCCTGACAAAGGCTTTCATATCCAGGCTGTTCTTGAAGGGGTGTCGACCGGAAAGCGGACCGCATCAGAGGGAATGGGTGGACACCCAATTTTTCAGCACTTCATCCATGCGCGCTTGCCAACCGCTTCCTGTTGCCCGGAATGTTTCTAAAACCTCGCGTGAGAGCCGGATGGTAATGCGCTCTTTGGTGAGAGATTTTTGCGGGCCACGCACACCCAGCTTTTGCGCGAGTGCTGGCGGCAATAAATCGACCGGTTTGAAATGTCGGAAATCCTCTGCCACCAATTCACGGACCTCACCTTCTTCATTCGTCAATGGTTTTCGGTTTCCCATGTCGTTTTGCCTCCCGTGCGTTGGCCTTGCGGAAACTGATCACCCGAATGCCGTCCATGGTTTCAACGAAGCACAGCACATGCAGCCGACGCCCAAAATACCCGATGGCAACATGCCGGGTTTCTCCGCAGTCGCATCGGGTATCGGCCTTAGAAGAACGCCGTATCGAAGTCAAAACAGATTGCATCCTCAAACGAAAGTCCACGTTCTTGGATGTTTTTCAGGTTCTTGTCCGGGTCGAAGGTGATCTTCACGCATCAAATGGTATGTACAATTTTTTGGCGTGTCAATTTTTTCCGTCAACTCCGCCGTAATCGTTCAGAGCCCCCTGCACCTGGAAACCCAATGATTGATTTGATGGAGCAGAAATTGCTGACTTGTCCGAATGGTCCTGATACACTCGGCACAATGGTGGGGTTGCAAGCTCATTCCAGGCGCCAATACATGCACTTCCTGAACCCAAAGACTGACTTTGCTTTCAAAAAAATCTTCGGCTCCGAAGAGAGCCGCGATGTTTTAATCAGCTTTCTGAATGCCACCCTCTCCCTGCGCCCACCCAATCAGATCACTGAAGTGACCATCCTGGATCCTTATCTGGCGCCCAAGATCAAGGGCATGAAGGAAACCTATCTGGATGTCCGGGTCAAGGACCAAAAAGGCTGGGAATATGTCATCGAAATGCAGGTTCTCAACGTCGCCGGGTTTGAAAAAAGAGTCCTCTACAATGCCTGCAAGGCCTATGCTGGCCAGATCCAGAGAGGCGAGGATTATCGTTTATTGACCAACGTGGTTGCCATAACCATCACGGATTTCGTGATGTTTGAGGAGCTTCCCGACATCGTCAACCGCTTCATGCTGCGGGCCTCCGACAATCCGGATATCTCGTTGGACGACCTGGAACTGGTCTTTGCCGAACTGCCAAAGTTTATCAAGGATGAGGACCAGATTGGGAGCATCGTGGACAAATGGTTTTACTTTTTGAAGCATGCCGGTGACTTGCAGGTAGTGCCAAAAATATTGGCAGATGAGCCAGCGATCAAGAAGGCCTTTGAAATCGCCAACAAGGCTGGTCTTACCCCAGAGGAGTTGGATGATCAGGAGAGGAGGGAGATATTCATCCAGGACCAGCGTGGGGTGGCTCTCCATGCTGAACAAAGAGGCCGCCAGGAAGGCCGCCAGGATGAAAAATCCAGTGTCCTGCTTCGAATCCTGCGTCGTCGTCTTTCCGACCTGCCCGCCTGGGTTGAGCCGAGGGTTCACGCTGCCAATCTCGATACCCTGGATGGGTGGATAGACCGGGCGATTGATGGGCGTTCGTTACAGGAAATTTTTGGCGACGAGGCGAACTGACCTTTCCGTAACCAGCACCACTTCGCGCTTTTCGGTCCGTCATGCGGCATAGCGAAGGGCCTGAAGAGTGTCTTCGCGCTCATTTGATGGAGACAAAGTTGCAACGGATTGCAGGTTCACTCCATGAAGCCGACTGACCACGGTTTGCTCCAGTTTGATGAGAACCATCTGGCTTCCATTGATCACTTCGTTGGCTGGTCACATGGCAGAAGACGCTGCACGAATGGGCTGAATTCCTGGAGTACCCCATCAAATGCCCCACTGCAATGGCTGACTTGTCCGAATGGTCCTGATACACTCGGCACAATGGTGGGGTTGCAAGCTCATTCCAGGCGCCAATACATGCACTTCCTGAACCCAAAGACTGACTTTGCTTTCAAAAAAATCTTCGGCTCCGAAGAGAGCCGCGATGTTTTAATCAGCTTTCTGAATGCCACCCTCTCCCTGCGCCCACCCAATCAGATCACTGAAGTGACCATCCTGGATCCTTATCTGGCGCCCAAGATCAAGGGCATGAAGGAAACCTATCTGGATGTCCGGGTCAAGGACCAAAAAGGCTGGGAATATGTCATCGAAATGCAGGTTCTCAACGTCGCCGGGTTTGAAAAAAGAGTCCTCTACAATGCCTGCAAGGCCTATGCTGGCCAGATCCAGAGAGGCGAGGATTATCGTTTATTGACCAACGTGGTTGCCATAACCATCACGGATTTCGTGATGTTTGAGGAGCTTCCCGACATCGTCAACCGCTTCATGCTGCGGGCCTCCGACAATCCGGATATCTCGTTGGACGACCTGGAACTGGTCTTTGCCGAACTGCCAAAGTTTATCAAGGATGAGGACCAGATTGGGAGCATCGTGGACAAATGGTTTTACTTTTTGAAGCATGCCGGTGACTTGCAGGTAGTGCCAAAAATATTGGCAGATGAGCCAGCGATCAAGAAGGCCTTTGAAATCGCCAACAAGGCTGGTCTTACCCCAGAGGAGTTGGATGATCAGGAGAGGAGGGAGATATTCATCCAGGACCAGCGTGGGGTGGCCCTCCATGCTGAACAAAGAGGCCGCCAGGAAGGCCGCCAGGATGAAAAATCCAATGTCCTGCTTCGAATCCTGCGTCGTCGTCTTTCCGACCTGCCCGCCTGGGTTGAGCCGAGGGTTCACGCTGCCAATCTCGATACCCTGGATGGGTGGATAGACCGGGCGATTGATGGGCGTTCGTTACAGGAAATTTTTGGCGACGAGGCGAACTGAACCTTCCGATCCCCGGAGAAGACAACGGCAGAAGCCGCAGGAGCTGCTGGATCTCAACCTGGAGGCTGCAAAACTGGCCGACCGCATCGCACAAAACTTTGAAGCGCTCATATAGGTTGCGAGTTGAGACAAATTCTTTGATAATCGCAACAAACTTTAAGGATTTTTGGATACGATGGGGCGCCCTCGTGACGAAGGGGAATCTCCAGAATGGACCTGAACACCAATCATCTGTTGCGTTGCCTGGAAACCTTGGATGCCGCTGTGGTGCGGTACCACAAGGCCGCGCCGGACAGCATGGACCGGGAGGTATTCCGTAACGCTATCGTCAAGGGGTATGAACTCTCCCAGGAGACGGCTTTCAAGCTGTTGCGCAAGACGTTGCTGGAGTTCGGGTATGGCGCACGCAAACTGGATGCCCTGCCGGTCAAAGAGATCCTACGCTTGGCGGCCACCCACGGCCTGATGACCCTGGAGGAGGTGGAGCGGTGGTTCGCCTATCGGGACCACCGCAACGACACCGCCCACGAATACGGCGAGGGGTTCGCCCACGCAACCCTGAAGTTGCTACCGGACTTCATCGCTGATGGCAAGCGTCTGGAGGCAACGCTGCGGGAGAGGCTGGGCCATGGCCGCACTTGATCCGTCCGCCCTGCGCCTTTCTCCCCGCTACCTGGAAACGGT
The DNA here is from genome assembly GCA_015231175.1 of Magnetococcales bacterium. Lineage (NCBI taxonomy): Bacteria > Pseudomonadati > Pseudomonadota > Magnetococcia > Magnetococcales > Magnetococcales bacterium. The sequence goes on from JADGBZ010000070.1 coordinate 4,753, forward strand.
ACGTCGGATTTTGCGCCAGACCCTGCCTCAGGCCGAGGTGTGGGCCTATGGCAGCCGGGTAACCGGCGGGGGGCATACGGCCAGTGATCTCGACCTGGTAGCCCGCAATCCCGCCGATCCGAACCAGGAACAGCCAGGCATCGCCGCCGCCAGGACGGCCTTCATGGAAAGCAGCCTGCCCATCCGGGTGGAGGTGGTGGACTGGGCACGCATCCCGGAAGGGTTCCGACGAGAAATTGCACGCGGCTACATCGTGGCGCAAACGCTGGATGAGAGCGAAGGCATCGCCAGCAATTTTGAGGGGCTGGGGATATGAGGTGGCCACACAAACCAGTTTCAGAACTTTGTAGTCTTGCCGTTGACTGTGTGAACAAGACAGCCCCGACGGTTGACTATGAAACCCCATTTAAAATGATCCGTACCACAAACATCAAAAGTGGGTTTGTCTACCTGAATGATGTGAACTATGTCACTGAAGAAACATTCGAAAAATGGTCCCGTCGATCCACACCGCAATTCGGTGATGTGATTTTGACCCGAGAGGCTCCGGTTGGTGAAGCGGGTCGGTTCACCTCAAATGATCCAACTGTTTTTCTTGGCCAACGACTCTTCCACTATCGACATCATCCATTAAAGTTGGATTGGAACTTCCTCGCCTATGTTCTCCAAAGCCACGAAGTGCAAGGCCGTTTACGGGGAATGGGATTCGGGGCAACGGTTCACCATATCAAGGTTGGGGATGCGGAGAATTTGTTGATTCCCTGCCCTCCGATAGGCACTCAACGACGAATAGGGGACATCCTCTCCTATCAACTTGTTACCACCGACCAATTCGTTGGCCACTTGGTAAACCATGCTACAGGAGCAGGATATCCAGCGGTCAGGCCCAATGATTTTGAACGGGCTGATATTCTGAAATCGCATGAACGACTTCTCTTATTGTTTCATGATGTTGTCGAGAAAAACTTCCGATTAAATACCACGTTAGAGCAACAGAACCTGCAACTTGCAAAAGCCCGCGACCTCCTCCTCCCCCGCCTGATGAACGGGGAGATCGCCGTATGAGCCGTCACCCCTACATTCCCGATACCCTGCCCATCGTCGATCTGGACTGGCGGCGGCTGGTTCCCCTTACCAGTCAGGCCACCTTGGCCCTGGGGCGCTATGACGGCACGTTGGACGGCATGGTCAACGCCGAAGTGCTGCTGTCGCCCATCACCAACCAGGAGGCGATTCTCTCCTCCCGCATCGAGGGCACGGTGGTGTCCATGACCGAGGTGCTGGAGCACGAGGCCGGGGAACAATTCAGCGAAGAGAAACGCGGCGACATCAAGGAGATCGTCAACTACCGGCGGGCGCTGCTCACCGCCGAGAAGGCGCTCAAGAATCGCCCCGTGACCCTCTCTCTGATCCGTGCGTTGCACGCCATGCTCATGGAGGGTGTGCGCGGCGGCGACAAGACCCCGGGGGCCTTCCGCGCCGATCAGAACTGGATCGGCCCCAAGGGGTGCAAAATCGAGGAGGCCCGCTTCGTGCCGCCCAATCCCATGGTGCTGCGGGACGCCCTGGAGAATCTGGAAACCTACATCGCCAGCGACGAAGCTGACCCCTTGACGCAACTGGCCATCGTCCACGCCCAGTTTGAAATCATCCACCCCTTCAACGACGGCAACGGACGACTGGGGCGCATGTTGATTCCCCTCCTCCTTTATCAAAAGAGAGCCTTGCAGCGCCCCATGTTCTATCTCTCGGAATACTTGGAGGCCTCCGACCGGGAATACCGCGACCGCCTGCTGGCCATCACCGACGCGGGCGACTGGCAGGGGTGGGTGGAGTTTTTCCTCATAGCGATTCACAAGCAGGCGGAATCCAACATCGCCAAGTCCAAGCGGATTCACACCCTGTATGAAGAGATGAAGGAGTGCTTCCGGGACGTGACCCACTCCCAGTTCGCCGTGGCGGCCCTGGACGCCTTCTTCAGCCGTCCCATTCTGGACACAGGATCCTTTATCGAATTGAGCGGCATCAACAACCGGGGCACCGCCAACGCCATGTTGCGGACCCTGGCGGAGCAGAAATTGGTCCAGGTGACCCGCGAGGGCTCCGGGAGGCGCTCCGCCGCTTACGCCTTCCCGCAATTGATCAACATCGCCGAGGGGCGGGAGGTGTTCGGATGACCGCCCGTTTGTGTACGGTCTGGAAGCAGCAAGCCGGGTTGTGTACGGCAAATCGCGTTTTATCGTACACAAACTTGCTTGTGTCTCGTGGAGCGTACACAAAGCGAATTTTCTCTTTCCGCCAGGCTGAGACCACCAAGAAACGCGCTGCCGAGAAAGCCCAGCGCCAGGCCCGGGAAACGGGTGGAGCGAACCATCCCCGGATCGTGAATTCTTTGAAATTTCTGTGTGGTTCAACAGAGAAGGTTTACCCGATTCTCGAACAAGCGAGCGAGACCGCAAGATGGGGCAACTGATTGGGGAAGAAAGAGAATCTGGAAAGAGGGTGGGAATTCTCTGATCCACTCCCTGGAAGCGGATCGGAATCAGGGCCGCGACCGTTTCGGGCTGGAACTGGGTGGGGAGCTATCCCAGGCGATTTCACCCCGACCTCGCCGGGGGGAAGAGAGGCTAACCGAAGCCCCTAAATCGGTGGCACAACGGAACCCCTCCCGCGCCCCCTTTCTGAGAGGCGTACCGAAATGTAGGATGCCGCCCTCTGCATGGCTTCCGGCCATTTTTTCAAAACGGTGCAAAGGCGGTTTCGGCGATGACGAGTTCGTTCGTGTTCCTCCTGTGGACCATGATGGCCCACTTCTTCAGCCCTCGGCACAACGCCGAGATCCTCATGGCCAAGGAGAACATCTTCAGGGGCTACCGGCGTATCGCCGGGGAACTCAAGAAGCTGGGGCTGTATGCCGGTGCCACCACAGTCAAGCGAATTCTGCGGGAAGCCGACCTCCACCCCACCCCCGAAAAGGAGAAGAAGAAACCGCCCCTGCCCTGGCTGACCTTCCTCAAGGCTCACCTGGAATCCGTCGTGGCTTGCGATTTCTTCACCAAGGACGTCTTCACCCCCATGGGCAAGCTGTAGGCGTGTATTGAAGGGGAGGCGAAGGTGCTCCATGATCTATAGAAACCAACGCATTGAAGCGAATTCCCGGAGAAGCTGATGCAAGACAAGATGGGTGATCTGTTCGAGAACGAACCCCTGGACGATCGGCAAGCGACCGGACCTGTCGAGTGCCTCGGCCTGACCTTCGAGAACGACGCAGCCCGGCGCGCCTTTTTTCTGGAGAAGCTGCGGGAGAAGCTGGCCAACCCGGAGTTCCGCAAAATCGAGGGTTTTCCTCGTGGTTCCGACGCGGATATCCTGGCCCTGTCCGATCCCCCTTACTACACCGCCTGCCCCAATCCGTTCCTGGAGGAGTTTCTTCGGTGCCACGGAAGGCCCTACGATCCGGCAGTGGGTTACAGTCGCAAACCCTTTGCCGTGGATGTGAGCGAGGGCAAGACCGATCCCCTCTACAAGGCCCATTCCTATCACACCAAGGTGCCGCATCTGGCCATCGTGCCGTCGATTCTCCATTACACCGAACCGGGGGAGGTGGTGCTGGACGGGTTTTGCGGCTCCGGCATGACCGGGGTGGCGGCCCAGTGGTGCGGCAGCGCCCCGGCAACCTATCGCCAGCAACTGGAGGCCCTTTGGAAAAACGAAGGCCTGGAACCACCCCGCTGGGGGGCGCAGCGGGTGACCGCATGGTGGCTTTTCATGTGCAGCGCGGGGTCTTGATGCCCATGTCGGCGGCGGAATTCCACCAGGGGTTGAGCCAGCGGTTCGATGAACGGGACCAGATGTATTTTCTTGCGGAACAGTCCCTGGAATACGACCGCCGCCGTCTGACCGTGAAGAAGGTGCGGCAGCTCACCATGTTCATCACGGACGAGGCATCCGCCATTCAATGGCTCAAACGCGCCCTGGGCGAAAAGCCCCGGACCTATCAGGAGCTCTACCCGGAGTTCATCCAGGAGGTCCAGAAGGGCGGCAGTTGGCGCAGCCACGAAAAGCCCATCGAGCTGGCGGACCTGTTGGAGCAGAATTTTCTGTGCTACGAAGGTCAGGGGGAGGTTCCTGCCCAGCTGCACAGCTACCTCTCCACCAATTTCAAGGAGCTGCGCAACCTGGAGAAGAACGACCCGACCTTGCAGGCCAAAGCCCGCGAGCGCTGGTACGTTCCCGACCCCAACAAGGCCGCCGATCTGGAAAAGGTGCGGGAACGCGCCCTGCTTCGGGAGTTCGAGACCTACCGCGACCCCACGGTGCGCAAGCTGAAACTCTTCCGCTTCGAGGCGGTACGCGCCGGTTTCAAGAAAGCCTGGGGCGAAAAGCAGTTCGGCGCCATCGTGGAGGTGGCGAAGAAAATCCCGGAGGCGGTGCTGGAGGAAGATCCCAAGCTGATCATGTGGTACGACCAGGCGGTGAACCGGGTGGAGGAGAACAATCATGACTGAAATCAAAGCGTTCCCTGGAAGTCGTTGGTGGAAAATCGACTTTCATACGCACACACCTGCTTCCAACAATGATTATAAAGATACAACGATAACTCCAGAAGTGTGGTTGCAACGTGCCAGAGATGCGGGATTGGATGGGATTGTGGTCACGGATCACAACTCAGGGGGATGGATCGACCGGCTAAAATCGGTCAATAATACCATGAATCAACAGGACGGCACGCGACCCTTGATCATTTTTCCTGGTGTGGAAATCAATGTTGCGGATAGTTCCAGTCGGGTTCATCTGTTGGCCGTATTTGATCCATCCTGTGATAGTCAAAAAATTACAGCTGTACTCGGATCGTGCGGTATTACCAGCGATTTTGGCAATGATGAGACAACATCAACATCTACTGGATTTGTTGACACGGTAGGAAAAATCAAAGCCGCCAATGGTATACCTATTCCAGCCCATATCGATATTGAAAAAGGGTTGTTGCATAATCATGACACCATGCCAGTCGAACTGCGTAAAAGCCTGACGCAAATTTATGCTGCAGAATTTTGTGATCCGAATGTTTTTGACCAAGCGCATTCAGACTTAAGATCAGTAGTAGATAGCTTGGCGAAAGTGGGTGGGTCTGATGCCCACAACATTGACGAGATTGGCAGGTATTTCACATGGTTGAAAATGAGTCGTCCCACCATTGAAGGGATGCGGTTGGCTTTGCAGGATCATCAATACTGTGTCAAAAATCAAAACGAAGATCCAAATACCCTCCCGGATATTTATTTGAAACAATTATCCATAATAAATATGCATCATTGCGGGAGAATTCCCGGAAAGCCATGCGTGGTCCAACTCCATCCCCATTTCAATGCCTTCATAGGTGGTCGCGGGTCAGGAAAATCAACCATCATTGAGTCCATCCGCATTGTGTCCAGACGCGATGATGAGTTGAAAGACAAGTTGCGTGAGGATCTGGAAAAATTCAAGAAACTTGCTCAGAATAAAGAAGGTGTCATGCTTTCCAGTACGGAGCTTTTGTTGGAAATCCAGCGTCGTAGCAAGACGTACCGTTTGCGCTGGCAGCAATCCGGTCAAGGGCTTGTGGTCGAAGAATGGCTCAATGATGTATGGCAGGGTGTCGATGAAGGGAATATCAAGGAACGATTCCCCTTGAGAATTTACAGTCAAAAACAGATCTATGCGTTGGCTTCAAATCCCAGAGGTCTTCTTGATATTATGGATCATTCAGACGAAATCAATCGAGTAGAGTGGACGTCACGCTGGAAAAGCACCGAAAGCCGTTTTCTTGAATTGCGGGTACGGCAAAGGGAATTGCACCGTCAATTGGCCAAGGAATCAGAGTTGCGCACCAAACTCAAGGATATCGAAAACGACATCCGGGACTATGAAGAAAAGGGGCATGGGGAAATTCTGAAACTGTATCAAAAGCTCAGCCAGCAAAAAAACACCATGCCTAGTGACGCTCTTTTTATTCAACTCTCTCAAGAGATACGGAAATTGGCCGATAAGGCTGCATTGTCGGATTTTCCGTTCCATCTGTTCGATCTTCAGGATCAAACCACCCAAGAACTTCAAGCCATCCATGATGAAGCGGTCAATGGGGTGCAACAAATTGCCTTGGAACTCAAAGAACTGGCGGAAAAGGTGGATATTTTAAAACAACAACGGCATCAGAAAACATTGGCAAGCCAGTGGTTTCAGTCTGTTCAAGTTAGCGAGAAGGCCTATCAAGGGCTTGTCTATGAGTATGCTGACAAGGGGCATGCAACAACCATGGCCGATTATGGCAAATGGGTAGACCTAAGAGGCTCGCTTAATCAGGAGTTGCTCAAGATGGATGCCTTGCGCAATGAAATGAACGATGTGCAACAAGAGATTACGGCTTTGCAAAATAAATTTCTAGAATTGCGTCAGGAGCTATTGGAAAAACGGAAAAAATTCCTTGCCCAAGTCATTGGGTCTAATGAATACGTGCGCATGGAATTGGTGCCGTTTGGTGATGTCTCTTCTGTGGAAGAAGAGTACCGAAACATTCTGGGGCTGGCGGGAGGGATCTTTGCCGACTGGATATATAACGACAATAAAAAACAAAGCATGCTGTATCAGCTTGTTCAGTGGGAAATTGACTGTTCTCAGGAATCTCAATTAACTGACCGCATTGCCAAAATCAAAACCAATACCAGGCAGATTGCTGAAGGTAAAATTTCTGAAGGCCATGCTAATTTTAATAAGCGTTTAAAGGATTTACTTGAAAACAAACCAGCCAATTTTGACCAACTTGATCTCTGGTGGCCGGAAGATTTCTTGATTGTTAAATATAACAGGGATCCTGGTGAAAAGAATAAATTCGAGCCTCTTGAAAAAGGGTCCGCTGGACAAAAGGCGGCGGCCATCCTGGCATTTCTCCTTAGCTACGGCACTGAACCGATGATCATTGATCAACCCGAAGATGATCTTGATAACGCGCTTGTTTATGACCTGATTGTCAGACAAATTCATAAAAATAAACTTCGACGCCAACTCATCATTGTCACCCATAATCCGAACATAGTGGTCAATGCCGATGCGGAATTGGTACATGTCATGGCCTTCAAAGGCTTGGTAAAGGTGGATCAGCAAGGAGGACTGGAAGAACAAAGTATTAGGAATGCCATTTGTGATATTATGGAGGGAGGACGGGAAGCATTTAAAAAACGTTATGATCGTTTGGCGCTGGAGCCTAGCCATGTATGACACCACGGATGAATTATTGAATCAAGTCCGTCTGGGTGAGGATACCACGCTGGAATTGAAAAATCTGGAATACCGTGGTCAACAGGTTACCGCACCGCACCGGGAGAGTATGGCAGATGAACTCGCCGCCATGGCAAACACGACCCACGGCGTCTTTGTGCTGGGAGTGGATGACAAATCCCGCTCCATTGTAGGCATACCATTGGAAAAACTGGATGCGGTTGATCAATGGATAGGAGGGATCTGCAACGATCTGATTAAGCCAGCTTTGTATTATCGAATGAGGAAAATTTCAACCCGGGTGGAAGGTGGAGGTGAACGCATTATTGTGAGAATCGATATTCCAAGAAGTCTTTATATCCATCAAAGCCCCGGTGGTTATTTTCATAGAATGGGTGATTCAAAACGACAAATGACTCCTGAAGTGCTGTCACGACTTTTCCAACAAAGAAGTCAAACAAGGATCATCCGATTTGACGAACAGGCTGTTGCTGTGGCCAGGAAAGAGTGTTTGGATCAAGTGCTCTGGAAGAAATTAAAAACAACTCTATCTCCTGAAGACGATCAAGATTTTCTTCTTAAACTCAAACTACTTACAACAGATGAAGACGGTGAGATTCGTCCCACTGTTGCCGGGATCCTGTTGGCCAGTGAAAATCCAGAAAAATATCTTCCTAACGCCTTTATTCAGGCTGTAAGTTATCGTGGAACGGAGAGGAATGGGGCCTATCAACTGGATGCCAAGGATATCGTTGGTCCATTGGATGTCCAGATTCATGATGCTTGCAAGTTTGTCGAGAAAAATATGAAAGTTCGCGCGATCAAAAATCCGGCGAGGCAAGAAATTCCTCAATATGCCATGCAGGCGGTTTTTGAAGCTGTGGTGAACGCCGTCGCCCATCGTGACTACTCCATTCATGGATCTAAAATCAGGCTGCATATGTTCTCAGACAGGATAGAATTGTTCTCACCAGGAACGATCCCGAATACCATGACAATCGACTCGCTTCCTTTGCGACAAGCCGCCCGCAATGAATTGATTTCCAGTGTGTTGGCCCGCTGTCCATTGCATGCCAAAGAATATTCGGCAGAACGAAAATACCTCATGGATAAACGGGGCGAAGGTGTTCCCATTATTTTGACTGAAAGCGAAAAACTGGCCGGATGCAAACCGGAATACCGCCTGATTGATGATACAGAGCTGCTGCTGACCATCCATGCGGCCAATTCGGCGGATTCCGGACATGACGAGGCCTGATGACCATGGCCAAGACGCCTCGTCGCATCCGCAAGATGATTGGCGGTGGCATATGGATTCCCGACAAGTCTGCCGTATCATCGACAAGCAGAGGCTGTGGGGCGAATTATTTTGTCGCATCTGGCTCCCCAATCAGGAGGCTATCCTCCGCGTCCCGGCCACCAGACTCAAACCGCTTGATGAAACTCCGGTGTCGTCCAAAGATCACCTTACCTACCTCGCCACCGCCGCCCGGATCGCGGACACCCTGACCCACGACCTGCTGCTGGCTCCCATCGAAGCCTCGGTCATTCCCTTGCCCCATCAGCTTCACGCCCTTTCCCGCGCCCTGTCCGGCGACCGGGTGCGTTATCTGCTGGCCGACGAGGTGGAGCTTGGAAAGACCATCGAGGCCGGGTTGATTCTGCGGGAGCTGAAGCTGCGGGGCTTGGTGCGGCGGGTGCTGGTCATGGCCCCCAAGGGGTTGGTCACCCAGTGGGTGGCGGAAATGAAGACCCATTTCAACGAGGAGTTCCGGCTGCTCCTGCCCGGGGATTTCGAGGGCTACCGGCGCATTGCCGGGGAGGAGAATCCCTGGCGAACCCATTCCCAGGTGATCTGCTCCCTGGATTCGGTCAAGCCCCTCGAAAAACGCCGGGGCTGGTCCCGGCAGCAACTCGCCGCCCACAACCGGGACCGCTTCGACGGTCTGGTGGCCGCTGGCTGGGATCTGATCATCGTGGACGAGGCCCACCGTCTGGGCGGCAGCACCGACCAGGTGGCCCGCTTCCGGCTGGAACATACGCCACTTTTATCAACGCCTGGTCGATGCAGGAAAACCCAAGAAGGTAGCACTCACGGCCTGCATGCGGAAGCTCCTAACCATTCTCAACGTCATGATAAAAAACATGAAAACATGGACACCCCCCCTGGCAGAAACTGCTTGACAGTCAAGACAGTTGCTGGACCCCGTTTCATGGCTTGCCTGCACATCAAATCAACACGGTTGAGCCACTAGCAGCCTGTCGGATTTTCAATCCGCCACCCCTGGTCTTCTGACGGCCAATATGGTATAATATTATTGATATTAAACATTATTTATCCTGATAAGGCCGTTATGAGCAAGAGGTTCATCGAGGTTGACCGGAAGACGCCGATGCTGTTTCCGCCATCTGTGCAGGAGTTGCTCCCGGAAAACCATTTGGCCCGGTTTGTGGTGGAGATTCCGGAGCAGTTGGACCTGAGACGGTTCACGGAAGCATATGCCGGGGTGGGGAACCCCAATGCCGCCATGCGGTCACAGGACGCGGCAGATTTGCCTTCTCCGATATCCTCCGAGCCATCGCCAAGACCGTGCTGTCGGAGGATTTCGCCCAGGCTTGCCCAGTGCCGCACAATCCGGCACGAAAATGGTTCGCCTCGACGCTGCTGAGCTTGGCCACAGGATCCAACATGATGGGAATTGGTGAAACTTCAGTTGATGGATGGGAGGATCAAGAATGAAACTGTTCAGCACGATGTACCGAAACTCCACCCAATTAGCCGAGTTTGTCACGGAACACGATATTGCTAGAAAGGCGAACGTTCTTGTTCAGGTGTTTTCCGGGGTGTTGGATTGCGGTGCGTTGGTTGCGGTGTTGAGACACCTTGGTCAACTTTTGCCTGACGCGGTCATCGTTGGCGCAACCACGACCGGAGAGATTCTGGAAGGGGTGAGCCATTCGGAGAGCATCGTCATCTCCATATCCGTGTTCAACTCCAGCCATGTGCGGGCAATCGCCTGTCCGAATGCAACGCCTACCCCCGTTCTGGACGGAATATTAAACGATCAAGTCAAACTGTTGCTCATGTTGAGTGCCGGGATTGATCTTGTGCCGACGGAGATGCTGCATTACCTGGGAAAGCGGGTGCCGGATGCATTCGTTGCGGGTGGGTGTGCCGGGGACAATGATCGTCTGCAACAGACCTGGGTCTTTCTCGGACAGAAGGTTATCGAGCGCGGGGTAGTCGTTGTGGCCATCTCGGGGGGATCCTTCTACGTCAAACCGGTGATGAAATTCAATTGGGAACCGATGGGAAGCGAGATGATCGTCACCGATGCTGAAGGGGATCTGGTGCGGACCATCAACGGATTCAGTGTGGCGGAACTTTATGGTCATTACTTCGGTAAAGGTGTCGAAACAAACCTGATCTCCATCAGCAGCGTATTTCCGTTGATGCGCAAGCGTGGCGACATCCATGTTTCCAATATTCTCCTGGAGGTGGACGAAAATGGCGCATGCCTGTTTTCCGGCAGGATGGGGGTGGGTGAACAGGTCGTCTTCGGTTGCGCCGATGTTGACATGCTGCTCGATAACACCTACCTGGAACATGCGCTGACACATCATATCGAGGCTATTTGGGCATATAGCTGTGGTGGACGCAAAAAGATACTGCAAAAGGAGATTGACAAGGAACTTCTTCCCCTTGCCAGGCTTGCTCCCACGGCGGGATTCTTCACATATGGAGAATTTTTTACCGCGATGGTCGGCCAGCATGAGATTCTGAACAATACCATGACGTTCGTGGGATTGAGCGAAAACCCCTACGAACGACAGCATCGATTCATGGAGCAGGAACAGAGGATTCAGTCAGACCTGGAAATATCACCGCGGCAAATATTTCAGGCGATGACCCATTTTGCCAATGCCGTGGCCTATGAACGGGATGAATCGTATCGCCAGATTGCCCAATATGCCGCTGAACTTGATGTCAAGAACGCCCAACTTGAGCGACTCTACATGACGGACAGGCTGACGGGCATCAATAATCGCTATAAACTCGACGCGGTGTTGAGCGAGCGTCTGAGTCTTTTTCAACGATATGCCACTCCATTCTCTGTGGTGCTGTTCGACGTGGATAAATTCAAGAGCATCAACGATACGCATGGCCATACCGTGGGCGATGACGTTTTGTGTACGCTTGCCGGTCTGGTCAAGACGCATGTACGAGATACTGATTTCTTCGGTCGCTGGGGTGGAGAAGAATTTTTGCTCATTTGTTCCGAGGCCTTACTTGAAGGTGGAAAGGACATTGCGGAAAAAATGCGCGGCCTTCTGGAGCGACATCGATTCAACGTCGTCGAGCGTGTAACCGCCAGCTTTGGCGTCAGCCAGTGCCAGGTCGGTGATAACGCGACGACGTTGCTGGCGCGCGCCGATCAGGCGCTCTACAGTGCCAAACACAATGGCCGTAACCGGGTCGAGGTCCTCGCATGAGGCGTTGTACTGAGCAGCTTTGCCGCAGCTACGGGGAGCCCCGTCATCACCGGCGCCTTCGCCTGATCTGAGGTATCATCCTCTTCTATCCAGCTGGCGTTGTGCCAGCCAACCCGTTGCTTGAGGAGGAGTTCCGAATGAAAGCTTTACGCCAACGAATAATCGACGAGATGAACCTGGCCGGACTGGCTGCCAACACCCAGCAGATCTGCCTGGGGGCGGTGGGCAAACTGGCCGTCCACAAGGGTTGCCTTATCACGGCATCATGGACGCCGTTCTGGAGATGGCCCACGACTTTCACGGTGCAGGGCTGATTGCGGACCAACGCATGACCGAGCATGAGGCGTTCCAACATGCCTATGCCATGAGTGGGGTGAGCGCCGCTATACCGGCGGAGAAAAGCTGGTATACGTCGTGGGCGGCGGTCATGGTTGCGCTTCAGTATCGGCCAATTTTGGAGTTGAAATATCTACGGCATTGCCTTAGTCTGACCGAATGAACAACGAACCTGTCACCCTTGTTGAATTGCCTGAATTTCAAAAACGCGCAGCAGTCCTTTTGAATGAAAACCAACTGAACGAGTTGAAAATTTTCCTGGCCTTCAACCCCGAAGAAGGGAATTTGATCCTGGGAACCGGAGGTATTCGCAAGCTGCGATGGGCCGTTCGTGACCAAGGAAAAAGGGGTGGTGCCCGGGTCATCTACTATTATCAGGACGTGCGCTATCCTATTCTTCTTTTGACCCTATTTGCCAAAAACACCAAAACAGACCTCACACAAGCTCAACGAAATGAATTGCGAGGCTTCGTTGAGGCTATCAAGAGGACTCGGAGCAAGTCATGAACGACGATGTTTTTGTTAGTATCAAACAGGGGATGGACGAGGCCCTGGCTTATTCCAAAGGAGATCAAATGTCAGCCAGGGAAACGATCATCCAGGTTCCTGATGACGTTGATGTACGGGGAATCCGCGAGCGATTGGGATTGACCCAACTGGCATTTGCCAAACATTTTGGATTTGCTGTCAGCGCCTTGCGTGACTGGGAACAAGGTCGCCGCCGTCCTGAAAGAGCTGCGAGAATTCTGCTCAAGGTTATTGAATATGAGCCTGAAGCTGTGGAACGGGCACTGGCCCATTGATTATGCCGCATCATCCAACAACCAGGCATTGACCCTGTCCAAAAGCTCCGGAAACGTGGTTTCGTAGTAGTGAGGTTGTGTTTCTCGCTCGTTTTGTGGAGAGATGGTAACCGGGTAGTGCCTTCGTTTGGTTGATTGCGATCAAACTGCCATACCAAACTCAAACCT
>JADGBZ010000071.1:0-8230 GCA_015231175.1 Magnetococcales bacterium
GAAGGGCGCAGCCCTTCCTCCTGGACCTCCATCCCAGTCTTTTAAACGTTTTTTTTGGGGCGATGCCCCAAACCCCGCTCAAGAGGAAGGGCGCAGCCCTTCCTCCTGGACCTTCCTCCTGGACCTCCATCCCAGTCTTTCAATATTTTTTTTGGAGATTTTCATGCCCACCACCGAAACCTGCACCGGACACACCCCTCCAGGAGGTGCCGGGATTCCATGGGGAGAGTGTTCCGGGCTCGCCGGGCAGGAGATCCGCACCGACATCCTTGTGGTGGGATCCGGTCCCGGCGGGGCCATGACGGCAACCCTGCTGGCGGAAAACGGTCAAGCCGTCATCATGCTGGAAGAGGGTGCATGGACCTCCCAGGAGAGTTGCATCCCCTTTTCCCGCGCCGAGATGATTTACAAATACCGCCATGGGGGACTCACGGCGGCCATGGGATCTCCGCCCTTGGCTTATGTGGAAGGGTGCTGCGCGGGCGGTGGCAGCGAAATCAACAGCGGACTCTACCACCGCTCCCCTCCGGAGACACTTTGGCGCTGGTCCCGGGAAAACGGCGTGCGCCATTTGACCCCCGAAACGATGGAACCCCATTTCGCTGCCGTCGAACAGGATATCGGCGTCATGCTCCATCCAGGCACACCCCCTCTCAACTCCCTGAAATTGGCCCTTGGCGCCAAAAACCTGGGCTGGCATGCCATGGAGGTACCCCGCTGGTACAGTTATCTCCCCATACCGGTCGGGTCGGAAAAAACGGCAGAGCGGCCCTTTCTGGAGCAGCGCAACACCATGACCCGCACGCTCATTCCGCGTTTTCTTCGTGCGGGCGGGACGTTGTTGGTGCGATTTCGGGTCGAGGGAGTCCGCTTTTGGAATCATGCCTGGGAGGTTACCGCCGTGCCGACCTGTTCCGTGCCCCGTCCTGCTCGCAAAACATTTTTCGCCCGGCATCTTTTTCTGGCAGCCGGGGCCATCGGTACGCCGGCCTTGTTGCAGCGCAACAAACTTGCCCCCCTGGCAGGAGGCCGCCTGGCCACCCATCCAACCCTCAAGGTGACGGCCCGTTTTCCGGAACAGGTCAACCTGCCGCACACCGGGGTTGGGGTGCATCAGGTCAAGGAGTTTTCCCCCCGCATGGGGTTTGGCTGTGCTGTTTCGTCCGCGCCCCATCTGGCCATATCTCTATTGGATCACCCCCGTTATCTGCCCCTTGTCGAGGGGCAGAGTGAACATTTGGCGGTCTACTATGTCATGGTGCGGGGCGAAGGCCGGGTGGTCACGCACTCTTCGCTGCGTCATCCTCTCCCCCTTTGGCACATGCCGGAGACTGCCTGGCGTGATCTGGCTGCCGGTCTGCGCCACCTCGCCAGGTTGCTGTTCGCCGCCGGGGCGGATACCCTCTGGCCCCAGGTGGCGGGCATGGAGCCCCTGCGGCATGCCGGACACCTCTCCCGCCTGCCCAACAAGCTGCCGGCTCGTAACACCCGCCTGATGACCATCCATCTCATGGGTTCCTGCCCCATGGGCGAGGTGGGCAGCGATGCCGTGACAGACTCCTTTGGTCGCGTGCATGGTCAGAAAAACCTGTATGTCTGCGATGCCTCGCTGCTGTGTGATGCCCCAGGCGTCAATCCCCAGGGCAGTGTCATGGCCCTGGCTCGGCGTAACGTGATTCATTTTCTTGAACAAAAACAGGATAAAAACAAATAACCATGAATTGGGGTCCAGGGGGCTGGCTCCCTGGCGGATCCAGGGCAGCGCCCTTGCGGGGTCCGGGGCAGCGCCCCGTTTTGTTGTTGTACGCCCCCCCTTTTCCCAGGCCTTTTTTGCGCTGTTTGCAAAAAAGGCTTAAGGGGCGACGGGCCATGGTCCATCATCTGGCGCGTCTTTTTGCGCCAGATGATGGACGCATTGCAGTTTTTATTAGTTTTTAAGCAACTATTGACCACCCTTTCAAGAACTGCCTGGATATGAAAGCCTTTGTCAGGGCTTCGCCCCGAACCCCACCAGGACTCTGTCCTGGACCTGCCAGGGAGCCAGCCCTCTGGACCCCGATTCGTGGCCGGATGGTGAATGGTTACGGTTTGCGAAAACAGAAGTCGGCAGCACGCTGTTTCACATGCGGTTGTCCTGGGGGCGGAGCCTTAATACATTGTTTTTTGACTTTTGACTCAAAATGCATCATGTTTCGTGGACGGTTGGCTGACCTGGAGCGGGTTGGCGTTTGTGGAGACGAGCAGCGATCATGATGCTAATGGATGATGACACATTGCGGTATGGAGTGGGACGGATGCGGATTCTGGTGGCCTGCGACCACGGGGCTGTCGACTTGAAAGCCCAGGTGGTGGAGTATTTGCGGCAACGGGAGCATGAAGTGGTGGACTTGGGAACGCACGGTCCGCAGTCGGTGGATTATCCTGAATTTGCTGGCCGGTTGTGCCGCGCTTTGTTGGCAGGTGAGGGAGACCGTGGGGTGTTGATGTGCGGGACGGGTATTGGCATCTCCATCGCGGCCAATCGCTTTCAGGGCATTCGCGCCGCGTTGTGTCACGATGAACTCACCGCCCGCCTGTCGCGTCTGCACAACGATGCCAATGTTCTGGTCATGGGGGGACGCACGACCGGGCCGGCCACGGCGGATGCCATTCTGACGGCCTGGTTGAAAACCCCCTTCGAGGGGGGACGGCATGAGCGGCGCCTCGCCATCCTGGAACGACAGATGGAGCAACAAAATCAAAAGGGAAACCCATGAAATCCATGCCCGTCGATCTGCAATCATTCGATCCGGAAATGTATGCTGCCATCGGGGAGGAGCTGGGGCGGCAGCGGAACCAGATTGAATTGATCGCCTCGGAAAACATCGTCAGCCGGGCTGTCCTGGAGGCCCAGGGATGCGTGATGACGAACAAATACGCCGAAGGGTACCCCCACAAGCGGTATTACGGGGGGTGCCACTGCGTGGACAAGGCTGAAGATCTTGCCATAGCCCGTGCCCAGCAGCTGTTTGGCTGCGCCCATGTCAATGTACAACCCCACTCGGGTTCCCAGGCCAACATGGGGGCCTATCTGGCCATGATCGAGGCCGGGGATACCATCCTGGGCATGTCCCTGGCCGATGGCGGGCACCTGACCCATGGAGCCAAGGTCAATTTTTCCGGCCAGGTCTTCAAGGCGGTCCAGTACGGCCTGAACCTGGAAACGGAACGGATCGATTATGACCAGGTGGCGGCCCTGGCCCGCGAACATCGCCCCAAGGTGATCGTGGCTGGAGCCTCTGCCTACAGCCGTTTTATCGATTTTTCCCGATTTCGGGAGATTTGTGACAGTGTCGGCGCCATGTTGCTCGTGGACATGGCCCATTTTGCCGGTCTGGTCGCCGCCGGCGAACACCCGTCGCCGTTCGGCTACGCCGATGTCGTGACCACCACCACCCACAAGACCCTGCGTGGCCCGCGTGGCGGCATGATCATGACCAATCGGGAAGATTTGGCCAAAAAGATCAACTCCAAAATTTTCCCCGGAATTCAGGGCGGTCCCCTGATGCATGTGATCGCTGCCAAAGGAGTGGCATTGAAAGAGGCCTTGCAGCCGGAATTCAAGCTCTACGGCCAGCAGATTCGTCGCAATGCCAAGGCGCTGGCTGCCACCTTGATGGAAGGGGGGTTGCGGATCGTATCCGGTGGCACGGACAACCACTTGATGCTCGTGGATCTCACCTCCCGCAACATCACGGGCAAGGATACCGAAGCAGCCCTGGAACGGGCCGGCCTGACCTGCAACAAAAACGCCATTCCCAAGGATCCCCGAAGCCCCTTCGTCACCTCCGGCATTCGTCTGGGAACCCCGGCCTCCACCACCCGGGGGTTGGGTGAGGCGGAGTTTCAGGAGGTGGGCCGTTGTATCGTCTCGGTGGTGGATGCCTTGGGGCGTGGTGATTCCACCCAGGCGGAAGCAGAGGTGCGGGAGCGGGTGCGGGCCTTGTGTACCCGTTTTCCGGTGTATCCCGGATTGTGATCGATGGGAAAGGATGCCTCGGTCGATCGCCGTTTCATGATGCAGGCGTTGCGTCTGGCGGCGCGGGCGGAAGGGCGGAGCCGTCCCAATCCGCTGGTGGGGTGTGTGCTGGTGCGGGATGGCCGGCGGGTGGGCATGGGGTATCACCACCAGGCCGGGGGGCCCCACGCCGAAGTGGAAGCCTTGCTTCAAGCCGGGGATTCGGCCCGGGGGGCCACGGCCTATGTCACCTTGGAGCCCTGCTCTCATTTTGGCCGCACCCCCCCCTGTGCCGATGCCCTGATCGAAGCCGGGGTGCAGCGGGTGGTGGCCGCCATGCGCGATCCCAACCCCCTGGTGGCAGGCCGGGGTTTGCAGCGGTTGCAGGAGGCCGGCATCGACGTTCTTTTGGGCGTTGAGGAGCGGGCGGCAGCCTGTCTGAACGCGCCGTTTCTGACCTGGATCACCCAAAAACGTCCCATGGTGACCCTCAAGGGCGCGCTCTCCCTGGATGGCAAGATTGCGACCCGTACCGGCAAAAGCCAATGGATCACCGGCAAGAATGCCCGATTGATGGTCCAGCGCATGCGGGATCGGCACGATGTGGTCATGGTGGGCAGTGGAACCGTCCTGGCCGACAATCCGCTCCTGACCTGCCGTCTTCCCAAAGGGCGCAATCCCATCCGCCTGGTGTTGGACTCCACCTTGCGGATTTCCAGTGACGCCGCACTTTTTTCCGCCTTCCCACCGGCACCGCTCTGGATTGCCACCACACCTCGCGCCGATCCGGTGCGTATGCAGGAGTTGGGAGCGATCCCAGGTGTGGAGATCATCCCTTGCCGGCAGAACCAGGAAGGACGTGTCGATCTGCACGACCTGATGGCCATTTTGGCCCAAAAAGGGATTCTCAGCGTTTTGTCAGAGGCCGGAGGGACGTTGACCCACGCCCTGTTGGAGGCGCGTCTGGCCGACCGTCTGGCCATGTTTCTGGCCCCCATGTTGATCGGCGGGCGGGATGCCCCGGGTTTTCTGGATCGGTTGGGCATCGATCGCCTGACGTCTGCACCATGCCTCGAACAAATGCAGGTCCGACAGGTTGGAAAAGATTTGCTGGTTTCCGGGGAGTTGCGCTACCCGGACGATTGAGGTTTTTCTTTTTTTGGAGGACGTTACGCATGCCCATCATCCGACGCGCTCTGATCAGCGTTTCCGACAAATCCGGTCTGGCAGAATTTTGTCGGGGGCTTGTCGAACTGAACGTGCAGATTCTCTCCACCGGAGGCACCGCCCGCATGCTGCAAACCGAGGGGATACCGGTCACCGATGTGGCCCAGCATACCGGTTTTCCGGAGATGCTTGATGGACGGGTCAAAACCCTTCACCCCAAGATTCATGGCGGCCTGCTGGGATTGCGTGACAACGCCGAACATCAACGTCAAATGGCCGAACACGGGATCGTTCCCATCGATCTGGTGGTGGTCAATCTCTATCCTTTTGAACAAACCGTGGCCCGTCAGGGATGTTCCCTGGCGGAGGCCATCGAAAATATCGACATTGGCGGACCATCCATGCTGCGCTCGGCAGCCAAGAATCACCGTTTCGTGACCGTGGTGACCGATCCAGCCGACTATGGGCCCCTCCTGGCCGAGATGCGCCGCCATGGGGGGAGTGTCGCCGAGAGCACCAACGCCACCCTGGCGCGCAAGGTGTTTGCCCGTACCGCCGCCTACGATGCCGCCATCTCCAACTGGCTCTCCTCCCTGGATGAAAAAGGGACACCGCAGCTTTTTCCAGCCACCCTGACCCTGCAATATCACCAGGTTCAGGAGATGCGCTATGGCGAAAATCCCCATCAGCGGGCCGCTTTTTATGTGGAGAGCGGTGTTGCCGAGCCTTCGGTCGCCAACGCCCAATCCCTCCAGGGAAAACCCCTTTCGTTCAACAATATCAATGATGCCAACGGCGCTTTTGAGCTGGTCAAGGAGTTTTCCGCACCGACGGCGGTGGTGGTCAAACACACCAATCCTTGTGGTGTTGCCACCGATGCCGACTTGTTGGCCGCCTACGTCAAAGCGCGTGATACCGACCCAACCTCGGCTTTTGGCGGCATTCTTGCCTTCAATCGACTGGTGACCGAGAGTGTGGCGCGGGAGATTGCAACCACCTTTGTGGAGGCGGTGATCGCGCCGGGATTTGACGCAGGTGCCCGGAAAATTTTTGCCGACAAAAAAAATCTTCGCCTGTTGCAGGCCCCGGATCTGGCCTCTGGTGAGGTGGATGGGGCCGCTCTGGAGTTGAAACGGGTCGTGGGTGGACTGCTCGTGCAACAACGGGATCTGGCTCCGGTGGATCCCGGCAGCCTCAAGGTGGTTACCCGGCGCGCTCCCACACCGGCGGAGATGGATGATCTCATGTTTGCCTGGAAAGTTGCCAAACATGTCAAATCCAACGCCATCGTCTATGCCAAGGCCCTGTGTACCGTGGGTGTGGGAGCGGGGCAGATGAGCCGGGTGGATGCCTCCCGCATCGCTGTCTGGAAGGCCCAGGAGACCGCTGCCCAGGCCGGACGCAAGGACAATCCCGTGTTTGGCACGGTGATGGCATCGGATGCCTTTTTCCCCTTCCGGGATGGCGTCGATGCCGCTGCCGCTGCCGGGGCTCGGGCTGTCATCCAGCCGGGGGGGTCTGTTCGTGACGAAGAGGTGATCGCCGCTGCCAACGAACATGACATGGCCATGCTCTTTACCGGCATGCGTCATTTTCGCCACTAATGGGCCAACCGACTCGATTTGAAATGTTCACTTTTCGTCACTATTCCGCACCATTTCAAAAAAAGCTTGGGTATGGAAGCCTTTGTCAGGGCTTCGCCCCGAACCTCACCTTCAAAAAAGGCTTGGGTATGAAAGCCATTGTCAGGGCTTCGCCCCGAACCCCACCTTTAAAAACGGCTTGGGTATGAAAGCCATTGTCAGGGCTTCGCCCCGAACCCCACCAGGAGGAAGGGCGCAGCCCTTCCTCCTGGACCTCCATCCCAGTCTTTCAATCGCTTTTTTTATGGAATGATATTTCATTGGGGCTTCGCCCCAAACCCCACCAGGAGGAAGGGCGCAGCCCTTCCTCCTGGACCTCCATCCCCGTTTTTCAATCCTTACTCGACAACAATACGGGGCGCATCCCCCTTCTCAAGATTGATCTCCTCCACACGTGCCACCACAGCCGCCGCAATCTGCCGATAAATGACACTCTGCGGCGCATCCGGACGCGCCACAACAATCGGCTGGCCGCTATCGGCATCCTCGCGAATCTCCTGGTCCAGGGGAATCTCGCCAAGGAAGGTCATCCCCTCCGACTCCGCCTGCCGGCGCGCCCCGCCATGAGAAAAAATCTCCGCCCGGTGACCACAGTTGGAACAAATGTGGTAGGACATGTTTTCGATGATCCCCAATACCGGCACGTCGACCTTGCGAAACATGTTGATCCCCTTCCTCACATCGGACAGGGCCACATCCTGCGGCGTGGAGACAATCACCACGCCGGTCAGAGGCACCTTTTGCGTCAAAGTCAACTGCGCATCCCCCGTTCCGGGAGGAAGGTCCACCACCAAATAGTCCAATACGCCCCAGTCAACATCACGCAACAACTGCTCGACAGCCATGCCCACCATCGGACCCCGCCAAACCATGGGGGCCCCCTCGGGAACAAAAAAGCCCATGGAAATGGCCTTGATGCCATACACCACCACCGGCAAAATGCCGTTCTCCCCCCCCTCACTGTCGTTGGGCATGCGCGGCACGTTCAACATACGCGGCAGGCTGGGACCATAAACATCGGCATCCAGAATGCCCACTGTGGCGCCACTCTGATGCAGAGCCAGAGCCAGATTGACCGCCGTGGTGGATTTGCCCACCCCCCCCTTGCCCGAAGCCACGGCAATGACGTTGCGTACCCCCGGCAACAATCCCCCCTGACCGCCATGCTGGGCTGCATCCTGCATCGAGCCGGGTCGTGTATCCGACATGGTGTTCTCCTTTTGCTGGTTAAACCATACTAAATCAGTAGGAATTGAAGCATACTCCCCTGCACCATCGAGTCAAGGTCAGGTGCGCAGCCAAGGCCATCGTCACTATCCAACACCCTTGCAAGAAAAACCCGGACATGAAAGCCTTTGTCAGGGCTTCGCCCCGAACCCCACCAGGACTCTGTCCTGGACCTGCCAGAGAGCCAGCCCCCTGG
>JADGBZ010000071.1:8301-12967 GCA_015231175.1 Magnetococcales bacterium
CACCAGGACTCTGTCCTGGACCTGCCAGGGAGCCGGCCCCCTGGACCCCGATTCGTTGCCCTGCCAGGGAGCCGGCCCCCTGGATCCCGATTCGTTGTCAGGTGGTGAATAGTTGCGATTTTCCAACCCTTTTGCTCGTGGACTGAAGGCCATGCGGATACTTGTTGTTGGCAGTGGCGGACGGGAGCACGCCCTGTGTTGGAAAATGTCCCAATCACCTCGTGTCACGCAAATTTTTTGCGCCCCGGGCAATGCGGGCATGGACCAGGTGGCCACCTGCGTCGCAATCAGCCCTGAAGATGTGCACGGATTGCAGAGTTTTGCTCTGCGGGAAAAAATCGACCTCACCGTCGTCGGGCCGGAAGCCCCATTGGTGCTTGGCATGGTCGACCAATTCCAGGCTGTGGGTTTGGCGGTGTTTGGCCCGACCCGGGCAGCGGCAGCCATCGAAGGGTCCAAGGCCTTCATGAAGGGGCTATTTGCCCGGCATGGCATTCCAACGGCCAGCTATCGGTTGTTGACCGATCCGGCGGTGGCATTGGAGTATGTACGGCAACGTTCCGCTCCCATGGTGGTCAAGGCGTCCGGACTTGCAGCCGGGAAGGGCGCCATCGTTTGCCCAACCACCGCCGATGCCGTGGCCGCCGTGCAGCGCATCATGGTGACCCGGGAGTTTGGCAGTGCCGGCGACCAGGTGGTGGTGGAGGATTTTCTTGCCGGCGAAGAGGCCTCTTTCATGGCCCTGGTGGATGGTGAAAATGTTTTGCCGCTGGCCGGCGCGCAGGATCACAAGGCGGTCTTTGATGGCGATACGGGCCCCAATACCGGCGGCATGGGCGCCTATTCGCCTGCCCCGGTGTTGACGCCCCGTCTGCATGCCATGGCCATGGAGCAGGTGATGCTCCCCACGGTGCGCGCCATGGCTGCCGAAGGGCGCCCCTATCGCGGCGTGCTCTATGCCGGGTTGATGATCGATGGCGATTCGCTGCGTGTTCTGGAGTTCAACGCCCGCTTTGGTGACCCGGAGACGCAACCCCTTCTGATGCGCATGCAATCCGATCTGGTGCCGCTCCTTGAGGCCGCTGCCAGCGGCTCCCTGCGCGGCATGCAGATCGACTGGGATCCACGTACCGCGCTTTGTGTGGTGATGACAGCCGGCGGTTATCCCGGGTCTTATCAAAAGGGCTTGCCCATCTCCGGTTTGGAGCAGGCTGCGCAACGACCGGATACCATGGTTTTTCACGCCGGAACCCGGCATCAGGATGGCCGGATCGTGACTCATGGCGGACGGGTGTTGGGGGTGACGGCCCTGGGTGTCGATGCGGCAGCCGCACAGCGACAGGCCTATGCGGCGGTGGCCGACATCACCTGGCAGGATCTCCATTTTCGACGCGATATTGGTTATCGGGCCATCGAGAGATCATAACGCAAAAAACGTTTAAAAGACTGGGATGGAGGTCCAGGAGGAAGGGCTGTGCCCTTCCTCCTGGTGGGGTCTGGGGCAACGCCCCAGTAGGGTCTGGGGCAACGCCCCAGCGGGGTCCAGGCCAACGCCCCAATGGGTTCTGGGGCAACGCCCCGGCAGTTTTCCCAGCAGCTGGCGGCTCAACCGACATGATTTGAAGTGTTCACTTTTCGTGACTATTCCGCACTCTTTCAAGAAAAGCTTGGAAATGAAAGCCTTTGTCAGGGCTTCGCCCCGAACCCCACCAGGGCGCTGCCCTGGACCCGCCAGGGCGCTGCCCTGGACCCGCCAGGGAGCCAGCCCCCTGGACCCCGATTCATGGCTTGCCTGCACATCAAATCAACGCGGTTGAGCCACTAGATGTTTTCCTCACGCTCAGAACGTAAAGCGAATATTGCCCATGAAGGAATATTCACTGATGTTCTGCCGGCCAAGCAGCGTCATGACCTGCAATTCGCTGGAGAGTTGATTGCTCAAGCCGAGGCGGCTGCCGATGCTGGCCACAAAACCGTTCGGATCATAAGGAACGCCCGCGATGTCGTGGTGTTGCGTATCGATTTCCAGCCCCAGGCCGGCATAGGGTTCCACCACCCCAATGTCTGTGGTGATAGGCCGGCTTACCTCGGAGCTGATGCTGAACTGATCAAAGTTCCTTTTTTTGCCGGTGGCATCCTCTTTTTCCTGGCTCAGCATGTGGTTGACACGACCGGAAAGCAGATAATCGCCGACGGGTTTGTAGAGGTTGACGCCCAGGGAGCCCATGATCCGTTTGGAGTCGCTCACACCGCGATCGGCATCCTGCCAGGTGTGGCCGACGAGGGTGTAGACGTTCAGGTTGTCGTTGATGCGATAGGCGCCGTAGGCGGTCAAGGCGAGGCCATCGGTCTCCACTCGGAGGGTGGGGGATTTCAGGACGGAGTTGGAGTAGCCGAATGTCGCACCGGCCAGGATATGGGCGGTAAACTTTCGGTCATAACCGATCATCCCGGTGATGTTGGAGGTATCTTTTTTATCGCGGCTGACGCTCTTGTCAGTGTTGGTGACATAGTTGAGATTGCCCCAGATGCCGTTCAGGGCTTCGCCGTCACCGCCGGAGGTGCCGGTTCCGACCTTGTCCGTGTCGATCTTCTCTTTTTTGTCTCCCGGCATGCCGCCCCTGTCAAGTCCACCGCCACCCGGTTCTCCCCCCTTGAGAGATTGGGCAAATGTCGGGGGACGCAGGATGAAGGCCACCCGATCAATGACCAGGCGGTTGATTTGCGTGACTTCAACCTTGGCCTGTTGCTGGGCGACAAGCTCCACGTTCCACAACTCCCGGGCCATGCACTGATTCCATGCATCGCCTGAGTTGTTGATCTTGGAGGTGAGAATTTCGACGCTGAAACTTCCTGTCCAACTGGAGGCGCAGGCGGACCAGGCGCGGTTCACATTGTCCCATGAAGAACCCACACTGGCCGGAGAGTCGGGATAATATTGTTGGCCATAGGATAAAATGGCGCTACCGGCGGCTGCGTAGGTTGTTGCGGAGCTGCCGATCTGATTGGCTATGTGCAAAACCAGATCATCCGAAGGGCTGCTGACGGCGTGCGCTGACTGAGAAACGGTGCCAAAGAGTGCGACGATGGTCGCCGTGACGAGGTATTTGCTTTTCATGTTTCACCTGTTGGATGACTTGATCGGTTTGTTAAAGTGTTCATAACCTTGATTGCAAAAATCAGGCACCAAAGACATCTTCCATGGAGTTGGCCTTCAGGAGGCGCAAACTCCATTTTTCCAATGTGGGGCGTTCCGTGGCGGAAACCCTCTCCCGGATCGAGCTGGACAACTCGCCAAACTTGCCCTCCAACAGCAGCAGAAAGAGGGTGGCGGCCTCTTCCTGGCGGCCTTCCTGGTGTTCCCGCACCAAGAGGTGCCCAAGTTTAGGCAGAGACGCAAGCTCCTCTTCGGGTGTCACCTCTACCAACCAATCAAGCCACTCCTTCCCAAGTTGTGAAACGTACTCAGGCGTCATCCCTTCCATTTCCGGGCTATTCAATGAACTCTTCATGAGCAACCTCCACAAGCCGACAATGATCCGACCAAATGAAACGGAGAGTCTGAACAATCCCGCACGTTTGACTGTTTCAAATGCCTTTTTTCGCTCATCCTGACGGCTGGCAAAGCATTTCAGGGGGGCGTTTCGGGCTTCATCCGCCAGTTCGTTCAGCAGAACCAGACGAACGGCGCCACCCCATCGTGGCTTGCTTTCATAAACGCCGCCTGGTCCAACGGGTTCAAAGGCAAACCGCTCAAGGAAACCCTTTTGAGGAGTTGTGGAACTGATGATGACACTCCGCAACTGATGGCGTTCCAGGTGTGCGGTTTCCAGATACAGGGTATCGTACACCGTGATTTGGCACAGAGCATCTTCATTCAGATTTTCGGTGATTTTCAATTCGGCCAAAATTTGGTCCGCATAGAGATCCCGCAGTCCGTCAGCCAGGAGCAAACGCTGCTCGTTTGTCCAGCCACCCTCCTTTCGCCGAATCAGGATCAAGTCTGCCTTGGGTGGGAGAGAGACGACCGGGACTTCCGAACGTACCTCGATACCGGCGGGTTCCAGCAGCGTTCTCAGTGTTTCTCCGACCAGACAGTGCCAGCAGGTTTTTGTTGCGTGATCGCCCAAAAACTCCTACCTCTCTATATCGATAAAACGAAACAGATCAATAATATGCTGATGGCTAAAACCACGTTGATGCAGCCGGGTTCCCCACAATGCATGGCCATACTCCGAGGGTCGCCAGTTGGACTCTTCATCGGTCAGAATGGCCAAACCGACCACCGGTTTTTGTTGCAGATCGTAGGCCCGTCCGCCAATTTTCGCCTCGCGGGTGATGCGTGCCAACTCCGTATCGAGGAACTCATGCCCACGCTGCCAGGCGATGCCGTCATGTCCCTCTGGCAGGAAAAAGGCCAGGAAATCCTTGAAATAAGCCTCAAGAATTTCTTTCCATGGCGTATCGAATGCGTCGTTTTGGCGCGGAGCGCTCATGTGTCGAAAATTTCTTCCAAAGAGTTGGCCTTCAGGAGGCGCAGGCTCCATTTTTCCAATGTGGGGCGTTCCGTGGCGGAAACCCTCTCCCGGATCGAGCTGGACAACTCACCAAACTTGCCCTCCAACAGCAGCAGAAAGAGGGTGGCGGCCTCTTCCTGGCGGCCTAT
>JADGBZ010000071.1:12974-14228 GCA_015231175.1 Magnetococcales bacterium
GCTCATGTGTCGAAAATTTCTTCCAAAGAGTTGGCCTTCAGGAGGCGCAGGCTCCACTTTTCCAACAGGGAACGTTCCGTGGCGAAAACCTTCTCCCGGATCGAGCTGGACAACTCGCCAAACTTGCCCTCCAGCAGCAGCAGAAAGAGCGTGGCAGCCTCCTCCTGGCGGCCTTCCTGGTGGCCTTCCTGGCGGCCTTCCTGGCGGCCTTCTTGATGTTCTTGCACCAGCCGATGCCCGAACTTGGGTAGGGAAAAAAGCTCCTCATCAGGCGTTACGTCTACCAACCAGTCAAGCCACTCCTTCCCAAGCTGGGAAACGTACTCGGGCGTAATCCCTTCCATTTCCGGGCTATTAAATGAACCCTTCATGAGCAACCTCCACAAGCCGACAACGATCCGACCAAATGAAACAGAGAGCTTAAATAACCCCACACGTTTGACTGTTTCGAACGCTTTTTTTCGCTCATCCTGACGACTGGCAAAGCACTTCAAAGGGGCGTTTTGGGCCTCATCCGCCAGCTCGTTTAGTAGAATCAGACGGATGACACCGCCCCAAAGTGGCTTGCTTTCATAAACGCCACTCAGTCCAACGGGTTTGAAGGCAAATCGCTCAAGGAACTCCCGTTGAGGAGTGATGGAGCTGATGACGACGCTTCGCAATTGATGGCGATCCAAACGTGCGGCTTCCGGATACATGGTGTCGTACACCGTGATTTGGGACAGAGCATCTTCATTCAGGCTTTCAGTGATTTTCAATTCGGCCAGAATTTGGTCTGTATCGAGATCCCGTAGTCCGTCCGCCAGGAGTAAACGCTGTTCATTTGTCCAGCCACCTTCCTTTCGTCGAATCAAAATCAGATCTGCCTTAGGGTGGGAGAGAAACGACTGGAACCTCTGAACGCACCTCAATGCCGACGGGTTCCAACAGCGTTCTCAACGTTTCGCCGACCAGACAGTGCCAGCAGGTTTTTGTTGCGTGATCGTCCAAAAACCATGACTCCTTTACGGCCGACTTGCAACCAACCGTTTTCGCATCTGATTCTCCTAAAAATCCCGCCTCGTCGTCCAGAAAAATCAGATCGAGCTACCCCGGTATGAGGCCTGTTTTCGTTCAGATGAGGTTTTCGTTGCGGATACTTCAGAGAACCGCCCGCCGACGGCAGAGGGGGGAGGTCTCCCCCCTCTGCACTCCCCTCTCGCAAAGCGCCCAATCCCCCAAGACCCTATTGTCCACCCCGCACCGGCCACACGG
>JADGBZ010000071.1:14237-17657 GCA_015231175.1 Magnetococcales bacterium
TCGCAAAGCGCCCAATCCCCCAAGACCCTATTGTCCACCCCGCACCGGCCACACGGAGAGGGCGTTGCTCTTGTAGCTGCTGTTCACGATGCCGCCGTAGAGGTCCACGTACCAGGCGAGGGAACCACTGGCCGCGTAAGAGGAACCCGACCAGTAGCTGCCGCCCTGCACACCAGAGAACGGATGACCAGAAGGCAAGGCAGGGTTGGTTTGACTCTCATCGAGTAGGCTTGCCATCTCGGAAATGTTCGGTAGTCTCCAATCCCCCACCTTGGAACCGTCCGTCAAACCACAACTCCCGCTCGCCAGGGTGTTGGCCGAGGTGAGGGCATTGGCCCAGGTTTGCTGATTGAAACAGTTGGCGTTTTTTAACCAGATCAAACCAGTCAGGTTGTCCGTCACGGCGCCATTACCCATGTCAGTGAAACGGGAGGATGGTTGCCAAGAGACACCATTCTTCAGGGCCCATTCACCATCCTGACCCGTACCGGCACAAGAGATCGTGGCGCCATTGGGATCGTAGCAAAGAGTTTGTCCGGTCTTGGGGAGGGGCGCAGGCACACCCGCAGCCCAAAGATGACCGGAATAAGAAATCAACACCATCACACCCAACAGAAACCCGACTCCCTTACCATATCGACGCATCACGACCGACATGTTGTAACTCCTCTCATCAGTTTTGTAGCCTCTGTGATTCACCTATGGAACCACAGAAAAGGAAGGACGGTTTGGTTGGCGTCCCACACCATCCATTTTTGCACTCCACCGAGCAATCATGACACGATCCATGACAGGGGAAACTCCACGACCATTCTCAGCAACCCACGCCACTGGACGATGCTGATTCCATAACGTCTTTTTAGCCTCTGTCAAAGAACGAAACGACATGACGTGACCATGTGGCTCATATCCCCTTACGAATTTCGTATCACGGTGGCGCATCACCACATTCCAACGACTTCCCCTTTGCATCACCAGCAAGTGATCCGGCAGACTCGCCGCAAACCAGCGACGTTGTTGCCCAATTCCCCTGGAATATCTCGGCGCCTGGTACTTGGAGAGTGCCGTTTCACCGTTCCATACAAGATACTCCCCCAACCAATGGAAACGTTCCCAAATCCGTTTCCATTCACCATATCCAGATGCGTGTTGAAAGTGCGCATGGTAAGAAATCAGCCATTGACGAACCTTTTCCAACAAAGGCCATGGCCACGGGTAGATCGAGCGACCATCCAACATGTTCATTCCCCGTCGTCGTAACTCTCGTTCTACCCAATCCATTTTTTCACGCAACGACACCACCACCCGTCGCCGTACCAGCATATAGGCAGGTCGTACAATATATCCGAGAAAATCAATACCATCCGTTACGGGACGCAATCGACTGCGCTCGTTCAATTCCAAACGAAGCCGATCCGCGAGAAAACCCTCAATCTCCCCCTTCCAATGCTCCAGTTTATCTCGACTTGGTGATAATAAAACAAAGTCATCACAATAACGAACATAAAACTGTGCTTTCAGCTCATGCTTGACAAACTGGTCCAATTTATCCAAATAGACATTGGCAAAGAACTGACTGGTCAAGTTTCCGATGGGAAAACCACAGCCAGGCCGTGCATGAAACAGCGTCTTATGGGCAGGAAGTGCAAGAAATTCTTCCAGCTCAGCCCCACGTAGCCGACACCCTGCCACAGGATCGTAAAAAACCATCGTGTGCGTCAACCAGAACAAATCCAGATTTTTGATATGTGCAGCCAAAAATTCAAACAATATTTTGCGGTCGATGGCCATGAAGAATCCACGGATATCTAACTGAAGATACCAGGATGGAGAGGTGCCATTGCCAGTGACTTGTCTGGTGAATTGACGCAACCTGTTCACTCCGGTGTGAGTTCCATGACCCTTCCTGCATGCGTGGGAGTCATGGATAAAGCGTGCCTCCCATGTCGATTCCAAACGGTCTACAAGCACGTGATGAACCACCCGATCTCGAAATGGTGCGGCAAACACCTCACGTCGTTTAGGCTTCTCCACCAGAAAAGCCTGAGAAGAACCCGGTGCATAGCGGTGTGATATGAGATCTTCCCGCAACGTCAACAAATTCTCTTCAAGATTTTGCTCAAATTTCATGGTGTCAATAGCGCCTCGTTTCCCTTTTCGGCATGTACGATAGGCGTAATAGATGTTTTCCATTGAAAATAATGTATGAAAGGGAGACGGGACCATCATTCTCCACCCCGCACCGGCCACACGTGGTTGGTGTTGCTCTTGTTGTTGTTGTTCACGTTGCCGTCGTTGAGGTTCACGTTCCAGGCGTTGGAACCACTGGTTGCGTAAGAGGAACTCGACCAGTAGTTGTTGCTCTGTACACCAGAGAACGAAAATCCGTTCACTTCTCTCACCGCTACTCCACCCAGTGAGAACACCGTTCGACGATCCCACCTATGGCAGGTACGACGAACTGAACGATATGCCCGATTTTGTACACCAGGCGGAACGGACGCACAATGATAAGACGGACACACCCAAAAGAGTTGTTCAGTTCTCTTGGTTCTGGTCATGTCCCGTCTCCCTTTCTTTTGGCGTTCGACGTACACGCCGAACGCTATCTGACTTTGATCCAGACTTTTCCCCACCCTTGGACAAACGCAACCACCCCTCATTTTGTTTCGCTATGTCAACAATGCGTTCGGCCACATATAAACAACTCCTGGTGCTTGAAAACCCACCCGATTCGTGACACAACCTCGCTGTCACTTTGAGATGCTCCAAATCCCCGCGCAACTTCATCAGCAAATCACCACGCTGGCTTAATTCCACGGCGTTGTTGGCTTCAACGATCCGTTCCAATACTCCACGACTGCGGTCACGCAACACATTTCCAAGGGAATACTTGTGATAGCGACTAAAACCGCGAACGATTTTTTCCATATGCACCGCCAAATCAAATGCTGCCTTGTAGATCGGCAGATGCTCGTAGCGTGCCATGGATCGGATACCCATATCCATCACTTTTCCATACCTACGCCTGACCACTGGTTGGCAAAACACTTGGCAACCCTGCGATGCTGATCGTTTCCACAATGAACCTCTCTTTTGGTTCGCCTCTCTGCATGGCAATGGCAACGGAATGCCCATTTCGCACCAGCTTCCCTACATAGGCATCCAACCCTGATACGGGGAATCCCCCTACCACAACTGGCGCATCGACCTCCCCAGCCATTTTCAACTTCAACCCAGCTGCTTCGGCCAAGACCCGCGCATCATCACCCATCACCTGCATGAAACTTCCAACCTGCATCAAAAGGATGGAACTCCCACCTTCCACCTTCAGTATGCGGTAACGCTCAACAAGCTTGCTCGAAAACACCACGATGAACCTCCCAACCCCGCGCCGCCTGCGCGGCGGCAGAGGGGGGA
>JADGBZ010000072.1:0-3350 GCA_015231175.1 Magnetococcales bacterium
TCCCTGGCGGGTCCAGGGCAGCGCCCTGGCGGGGTTCGGGGCGAAGCCCTGACAAGGGCTTTCATATCCAGGTTTTATTCGAGAGGGTGCCGGATTGTTACAGGTATTAAACAGTTGCATGAGGGGAGGATCGCCTGGATGGCAGAGGGGTGGACGAGGATTTGGCAGCGGAGTCGCGCAGGGTTTCACCTTGATCCTGCATGCGTCGGAAGTATGGTGCCGGTGCAGTGGTTCGGTTGCTTGTTGGGAGATCCTGGATTTGCCAGGGGGCCAGCCTCCTGTGCCCCGATCCGATAAAGTTTCGGTACTGAATTCAATGGTCGGTCGTTGCATGCGAAACAGTCATTGTTTTTGTGATTTGCCATAGATTTAACGTGTATTCACATGGATTTTTGAAAACAGAGAGGGAATGGACACCGTTATGCATATGATAGAAAATTGAGTTTATAGGAGAAAACAAACAATTGATTGTTGCATGCGATGACTTGCATGCGATGCTGGTGTAGATTTCTATTTTGTATTGTAATGATACATATAGAAATACAGTATATATTTGTCTTTTTTTAGTATTTCAAATAAAAAAAATGAGATTATAATAAAAAAAGCTTAAGAAGAAAAACGGTATGGCCGATAAAATTATCAAGAGCAAGAAACGGTGATAAAATTCAAAGATAGTGTTTTTGGTTAAATGTTGGTTGACAATAATTTGATATCAAGATGAAGAGATGTGTTAATTGGTAATAGCAAACAGGGCTAGGGTTGACCCTTTGTCAAGCGAACAACTCAGAATTAACCATGGAAGGTAATCAGTATCATTAACAGGAGATGAATCATGGGTCTTTCTATCAACACCAACATCAACTCCGTGATTGCCCAAAAAAATCTGGGATTGGCATCCGCAAAGCTGTCCAAATCGTATCAAAGATTATCTTCAGGCTTGCGGATCAATGGCGCGTCGGATGATGCGGCGGGGTTGGGTATTGCATCGTCATTGTCGGCCCAGATTCGCGGCGCCAATATGGCGAGCCGAAATGTCAATGACGCGCTTTCGGTACTTCAGGTGGCCGATGGCGCCCTTGATGAAACAGTCAATTCGCTGCAAAGAATGCGTGAATTGGCGGTGCAGGCATCCAACGGCGTGTTGAGTTCCACGGATCGTGACAATTTGAACACCGAGTTCCAACAGCTCATGTCCGAGGTGAACCGGATTGCCAGTGGCTCCAAGTTCAATGGGCAGACCCTGCTTATGGGAAGCCTGACGGCCTTTCAAGTTCAGGTCGGACAGTACAGTGGGCAAATTCTGTCCATCACGGTCAACTGCGCCCTGGCAGCGTCCATCATCGGTACCGGGTCATTGGGTGGTGCGGGAGGATCGGCGGCCTACTCGGCGATTACCCAGCTTGACTATGCCATTACAAGTGTTGCCAACATTCGGGCAACGATTGGTGCTCTGCAAAACCGATTTGATTCGGTCATCTCGACTTTGGGTAATGTCGCCGTCACAACCGACGCGGCTCGTTCACGCATCATGGATGCGGATATTGCGACGGAGACAGCCATGTTGACCCGCAACTCCATTCTGCAACAGGCTGCAACGTCGGTTTTGGTGCAGGCAAACCAGTCACCGCAGATAGCCATGGCCCTGTTAAGTGGACGGTAATCGCAGTTTAACGAAGATCATCACGGGTCAAGGTGTTGTGTGGGGTGTATCTCTTGAGATTTGAATGAGTGAAGGCAACCGTTCAACGCTTGGCAACGAATCGGGGTCCAGGGAAATGACACCCTGGCGGGTCTTGGGCAGCGTCCTGGTGTGATCGGGGCGAGGCTATGAAAAATGTTTTCATGTCCAGGTTTTTCTTGAAAAGGCGATGAATCGTTACGAGTGAAGGTTAATTCGTCGATTGTTGTGTTTAAATATCCAGGAAGTGTGTTCTCTCCCTGGAGGATCAGGGGCAAAGATTCCGTGAAGAACGTATGAAAATTGGGATGATCCTGGAAGGGCTGTGCCCTTCCAGGTGGGAATGAGTGCGAGGCTCAACAGAACATGAAAGGACTTGGCTTTGAATCAGTCCTGAATCGCAGCTGTTCAGCATCCGATTTGAAAGAGTGCTGAACAGGGTCCGGTGGGCTGGCCTCTTGGCAGGGCCTTAAACGGAGTCCTGGTGGGTTCGGGGAGAAGCCCTGATAAAGGCTTTTATATCGAGGCTTTTCTTGAAAGTTTGCTGAATTGTTGCTGTTTCTGTTGGAGTTTTTTGCCAACATTCAAGCAGATTCAATTCAGGATGATTTTGCGATGTAGAGATACGCATAAGTTGCGGGAATAAACAGGGTTAGGGTTGGCCCTGTATCAAGCGAACAACTCAAGACCAACCATGGAAGGTAATTAGTAGCATGAATGGGAGATAAACCATGGGTCTTTCTATCAACACCAACATCAACTCCGTTATTGCCCAAAAAAATCTGGGACTTGCATCTTCAAAGCTGTCCAAGTCGTATCAAAGATTGTCCTCGGGTTTGCGGGTCAACAATGCGTCGGATGATGCGGCGGGGTTAGGTATTGCGTCGTCATTGATGGGACAGATTCGCGGCGCCAACATGGCGAGCCGGAATGTTAATGACGCACTTTCGGTACTTCAGGTGGCTGATGGCGCCTTGGATGAGACGGTCAATTCGCTGCAAAGAATGCGAGAATTGGCTGTGCAGGCATCCAACGGTGTGTTGACTTCTACGGATCGCGACAATTTGAACACCGAGTTCCAACAGCTCATGTCCGAGGTAAACCGGATTGCCGGCGGCGCCAAATTCAACGGGCAGACCCTGCTTATGGGAAGCCTCACCGCTTTTCAGGTTCAAGTTGGACAATACAGCGGGCAAATTCTGTCCATCACGGTCAACTGCGCCCTGGCGGCATCCATCATTGGTACAGGGTCACTGGGTGGCGCGGGAGGATCGGCGGCCTACTCGGCGATTACCCAGCTTGACTATGCCATTACGAGTGTTGCCAACATTCGTGCAACGATAGGTGCCCTGCAAAACCGGTTTGATTCGGTCGTTTCGACCTTGGGTAATATTGCTGTCACAACCGACGCAGCCCGTTCACGCATCATGGATGCGGATATTGCGACGGAGACAGCCTTGTTGACCCGCAACTCCATTCTGCAACAGGCTGCAACGTCGGTTTTGGTGCAGGCAAACCAGTCACCGCAGGTAGCTATGGCCCTGTTGAATGGACGGTAATCACCGCACTCTCAAGAAAAGTTTGAAAAACTGAAATAGTCCAGGAAGGGCTGTGCCCTTCCTGGTGGGGTTTGGGGCGAAGTCCCCAAAAAAAGGGTTTAAGAGACTGGGAT
>JADGBZ010000072.1:3446-17416 GCA_015231175.1 Magnetococcales bacterium
TGGGATGGTCCAGGAAGGGCTGTGCCCTTCCTGGTGGGGTTTGGGGCGAAGCCCCAAAAAAGGGTTTAAGAGACTGGGATGGTCCAGGAAGGGCTGTGCCCTTCCTGGTGGGGTTTGGGGCGAAGCCCCAAAAAAAGATGGTCACTATTCAGCACACTTTTGAGGAAAGCTTGGATATGAGTAACTATTCACCACCCTTGCAAGAAAGGCTTGGATATGAAAGCCTTTGTCAGGGCTTCGCCCCGAACCCCACCAGGACTCCGTCCTGGACCTGCCAGGGAGCCGCTGCCTGAACCCCGAGGCGTTGCCGGGTGATGAATGGTTGCCATATGGACAATAATGATGGTGATCGTCTTTTAAATGTTTATTTAATTGTAAAACGGTTCGTTTATAAGATGATTTGTTTAAGGCGCATATATTTGTGATTTTTTGTCAATCATACCATCATATCCAGCTGGAGGAGGTGCTGAACGTAGTCGCGTCATATTGCAAGATCGATTCGACAGAAGAGTTGCCAGTTGGATTGACTTTTTTTGTGCGCACTGTTGCGACCTGTTTTCCTGGAGGCAGGATAAAACCAGGAAGGGTGGTGCGCATCCAGCCAGCCGCCTGAACCTCGATGTGTTGCCGGGTGATGAATGGTTGCTATGTGGACAACAAAGATGGTGATCGTCTTTTAAATGTTTTTAAATTGTAAAACGGTTCGTTTACAGGATGATTTGTTTCATGTGCATATATTTGTGATTTTTTTGTCAATCATACCATCATATCTAATAGGAGGAGGTGCAGAACACAGTCACGTCACGTTGCAAGATTGATCAGACAGGAGAGTTGCCAGTTGGATTGACTTTTGTGCGCACTGTTGCGACCTGTTTTCCTGGAGGCAGGATAAAACCAGGGAGGTAATGCGTATCCAGCCAGCCGCCTGAACCCCGATGCGTTGCCGGGTGATAAATAGTTGCCATATGGACAACAAAGATGGTGACCGTCTTTTGAATGTTTTTTAATTGTAAAAGGTACGTTTACAGGATGATTTGCTTCATGTGCGGCTGTTTGTGATTTTTTGTCAACAATACCGTCATATCCAGTAGGAGGATGTGCTGAACGCGGTTACGTCATGTTGCAAGATTGATCGGACAGGAGAGTTGCCAGTTGGGCTGGCTTCTGTGTGCATTGTTGCGACTTGTTTTCCTGGAGGAGGGATAAAACCAGGGGTGGTGTGCGTCCAGGGTGCGGGAGGTGTTGAGATTTTGTTTATGGTGTATGGCCATGGGGAGGTGCAAAAATTTTGAGAGGGTGTTGAATTGTCACCATTCACCGTTGTGGTGAAGCCCTTGTAAAATTTTTATACTAAATTTTTTTTGGAAAAGTTTTGAATGGTTATGATTGTCAAACGGTCATTCTGTCCAAATAACTGACAAGGGAGGTATCTATCGGGTTTGTTGTGTCACGGGTGCATGGGCATCCTGTCAGGGGTCAAGTGGGGCAGGGGATTGGAAGATGTTGGGGAGCGTGCGTGATGCGCCGTTTTCGCAATCGTTCTGGTGCCAGATTAGTCTTGGCGGATCGTAACCATTCACCACCCGGCCACGAATCGGGGTTCAGGGGGCTGGCTTCCTGGCGGGTCAAGGGCAGCGCCCTTGTGGGGTTCGGGGTGAAGCCCTGACAAAGGCTTTCATGTCCGGGCTTTTCTTGCAAGGGTGGTGAATCGTTACGCGGATCGTAACCATTCACCACCCGACCACGAATTGGGGTCCAGGGAGCTGGCTCCCTGGCGGGTCAAGGGCAGCGCCCTTGTGGGGTTCGGGGCGAAGCCCTGACAAAGGCTTTGGGGATGAGAGACGCTGTTTTGGTTATTATTGGAAAACGAAAGGGTATGCGAATATCTCGGAGTTATTGAGTCGTAAAAAACAGACCGTCCGGGTGTCCGGAGGTTATCGTGGGCATGGACAGGGGTGGAGTGCATGCCGCATGGGTGCCGAGCCGAGTGGGACTTTGGTTTCCATGTTGGGTAAGACACGGTGGCTATGAAGGTGGATATTGTCTCTCAAGAGGAGTTTTTGATGTAGTTATATTGTTTTTTTATAGCAAAGACCCCAGGGTTAGGGTTGGCCCGGTAAAATGAGCAACTCACTGCATCCATGGAAGGGCAGTCCATAACGTATGGCAAGGAGAATGTTAATGATTACCATCAATACGAATTTATCCGGGATCATGATCGGCAGGCAGATCGACAAGACGAATACAGATCTGAACAAATCGTTCATGCGGCTCTCTTCAGGTGTGCGCATCAACTCAGCTGGCGATGATCCGGGTGGGTTTGGAATGACCCAGAGGTTGACGGCTGAAATTCGTGGCAACAACATGGTGATGAGAGGCGTCAACGATGCTGCCTCGTTGTTTCAGATTGCCGATGGTGCAACCAGCAGCATGGTGGATTCGTTGCAACGCATGCGGGAAATTGCCGTCCAGGCTTCCAGCGGCACCTCGACGACCACTGACCGCAACAACCTCAACGCCGAGTTTTTACAGCTGTGGTCTGAAATCGATCGCATTGCGACCGGGACGACCTATGCCAACATTTCTCCACTGATGGGAAGTATCGCGTCTGCTCTGACGATCCCTCTTACGGCCTACAGCGGCGGTGCCAGCCTTGTTTTGGGTGCAGTTTTGAGCCACGCTGTGACATTCAGCTCCCTGGCGGGTTGTACAACGCTTAACTTGACGGGCACGGCTGGTGGTACCTCCGCTGCCCTTTCCACCATCTCCGGTCTGGATGTGGCCATTGCCAGTTTGTCCAGCATGCGCGCTGGCATCGGCGTGATGCAGACGCGGCTTGAATCGGTGGCGTCAAACCTGTCCCAGTTTATCGAGGCTGGTGAGGCTGCCAGATCACGCATCCTGGACACGGATATCGCGAACGAGGTTGCCAATATGAGCCGGACATCCATTCTGAAGCAGGCCGGGATGTCGGTTTTGGCACAAGCGAATCAACAGTTTGGATCCATCTTGTCCCTGCTGCGGTCATAGTTGAACCGCATTCCGGACATTCTGTCGTCGAAGTGTCCCCGGGGTGATGCGACCGGTGCAGGGGGCAGTGGTTTTCAGGCTCGGGCCGGGCATTCGGATTTTGTTGCATCCGGATCCCGGTGCCTGGCCGGAAAAAGTGCATCCATCGGTCAATATCTGCTTGAACGACTTGGTTATAAGGGAGAGAATCAGACATTGCGGTGTGTTTTTGGTAACCGCTCGGTTCCCGACAGCGAATCGGGATCCAGAGGGCTGGCTTCCTGGCAAGGCTTTGGACAGAGTTTTGGTGGGTTTGGAACGAAGCCCTGATAAAGGCTCTCGTGTCCAGATTTTTCTTGGAATGGTGCCGGGCGGTTACCTGAATGGTTACCTGTTTTTGGAGTCCACGCGGCGGGTTGGAGAGATGAAATGGATCGTGGATGATGTGTGAGCGATCCACAACCGGAACCGGCGGCGCGTGGTGCTGGTCCATGCCATCCGGTAATTGGAGGAGAACCGATGACCTTTGCCGTCGATAAGAGTTGGGCGGCTGTTTTTGCCCAACGACAGATGGGCCGGTCGTCCTCTCCGTTGGGAAGGCCTTTCCGACGCTTGGTGTCGGGAGCGCAGATCCATGAGGAAACAGAGGATGACTCAGAGTATGACTTTCTGTCAGGAATGAACGTGCGTATCCGGGAGTTGAATCAAGCGCTCCGGGATGCCAATGACGGGATTTCGCTGACTCAGTTGGCAGGAGATGGCCTGCGGGAGATGGAGGCTGCCTTGCAGCAGATCCGGACCCTGCTTGGTCCGGGAGGCGCCCTGGCGGACAAAAGATTGGATCTGAGTGGTATACAGACGAAGATTCGAGAATTGATCGATGATGTCGATCGGGTTGCCCGTGAAAGCCTGTACGGTGATGGAAACCTGCCGGAAGAAAAACTGCAATCGCTGGAGTCCCAGCTTGAAAAGGGTGGTTCCATGGGTATGAGGATTTCGAGTTTCGATGTGAACGTGGCGGGCAACGGCCTGGACACGTCAAGAAAGCCCGGGGTTGTGAGTGATGTGAAACATGCCAGAAATCAGGTAGATCGGTCCATGGTCAACGTTGCGGGCATCCGGAACGAAATGGATGATGTGTTGAGCAAGTTTGAGTTGGCCGTGGTGGGCATGAATGCCATGGCTGAAAATATGGTGGCGGCCCGGGTGCGTACCGAAGATTTGTCAAGCGGGAGTCGGGTGATCAGACAGATTCGCAACACGGTCATCCAGGAGGCTGGTACCATCGCCCAGGCGCAGGGTCACCAACAGGGGCATGCGGTGTTGACCTTGGTCAGTTAAGGCGGATCAGGTGTCGTGTCCCTCCCGCTTCCAGTGGGGGCGAGAAGTTCGGTGTTGAAAGAGGGGCGCCGTGGTGTACGACGCGGCGCCCTTTTTTTATGGCGACCACCCGGCACGAGGAAAGGCGCAGCCCTTCCTCCTGGACCTCCATCCCAGTTTTTTTACAGTATTTTTTTGGGGCTCCGCCCCAAACCCGCCAGGAGGAAGGGCGCAGCCCTTCCTCCTGGACCTCCATCCAAGTCTTTCAATAGTATTTTTTTGGGGCGTTGCCCCGGACCCCGAGGGTCTTTCAAATTTTTTTGTCAGCGCCACTTATGGCTGGCGAGAAAAGCCCGGAGTTTTTGAGCTCCGCCAGAAGTTGGGCATGC
Source organism: Magnetococcales bacterium (assembly GCA_015231175.1). Classification (NCBI taxonomy): domain Bacteria; kingdom Pseudomonadati; phylum Pseudomonadota; class Magnetococcia; order Magnetococcales; species Magnetococcales bacterium. Next base: position 8,165 of record JADGBZ010000072.1, read on the forward strand.
AGATGGGGATTGGCAGCCACCACATCGCCCGAGTTGAGGAACCCCCCCTCGCCATTGAGATCCGAAACGAAACCACCCGACTCCCGAACCAGAAGTATCCCGGCGGCGATATCCCAGGGGCTGAGGTTCAACTCCCAAAAACCATCGAAACGTCCCGCTGCCGTATAGGCCAACTCCAGGGCGGCACTGCCGGAGCGGCGCAGACCGGGACCACTGGCCATCAGGAGCCTGGCAAAGGATTGCAGGTAGAAGGTGCGCAACTCTGTTTCGCGGACCGGGAAACCGGTAGCCAGGAAGGCGTCGCCCAGCGAGGCGGTGGCTGCGACCCGGATGCGTCGGTCGTTGAGAAAGGCCCCACGCCCTCTTTCAGCGGTGAAAAGCTCGTCCAGGACCGGGTCGAAAACGGCGCCGGCCATGATGACATCGTCCTGGGCCAGAGCGATGGAAATGGCAAAGTGGGGGATGCCACGCAAAAAATTGGTGGTTCCATCGATGGGGTCGATGATCCAGTACCAACCCTGACGCAACTTTTTGTCCTGCGCACTCTCTTCGGCCAGGATGCCATATTGCGGATAGGCCTTGCGCAGATGGTAAAGAATCTCTTTTTCCACGTTGGTGTCGGCTTCGGAGACAAAATCATGCGGGTATTTTTCCCGGATGGTGAGTTCGTCCCGTCGGTCGAAATGGCGCAGGGCAATGCTGCCGGCCTTGCGGGCCGCCCGGGTGATGACGGTGAGAATGGGAGATTGTTGCATGACGCCTCTGCGATCGATGTCCCGATGACGACAAAAAGTTAACACGCCCGATAACGATCCAGCACCCTGCCAAAAAAATTGCTCGGCGTCACTGGGTGGCGGACAAATATGCCGCCTGAAGGCGGGCAGACGGGAAACATTTGCCCACTTTGCCTCGCCACGCGACGTGAATACAGCGACCCGGCACGCGGCGCCCTGCAAAAACGGTTTAAAACGTGGTCCATACCTTGTTGGCATAAAGTATGCGTCTATCCAGGCGAACCGCACCTTCGGTCAGGAGAGATGCAGAGGGGCGGAATTGTCGTGCCTGTTCTCTTGGCACGACATATGCGAGACCGTTGCTGTCGATATGATCGCGGATTTATCTCGCGTTTTTGGTTCAGGTTGTTTGTTTGCAGGGGCAGAGCCGCCTCAGTATGGGCAAGTGGAAGGGGACAACCCGATGGCGATCACGGATATCTTGAACAGCTCCAAGCTGGGTCTCTTTGCCAGTCAGGGCGCACTGAAGGTGACTTCACACAACATCGCCAACGCCAACACGCCGGGTTATTCGCGGCAGGTGGTTTCTCTGGCGGCGAATCCGAAGTCGATTTTTGGGAGCGGTGTGGGTGGTGAAGGGGTGCAGATCTCCGATGTGGGTCGGAAGGTGGATGAGTTGATCGACCGGCAGTTGCAACTGAGCAACAGTGAAAGCGGGCGGTTGGATGCGCGGGATCGGTTTTTGGACCAGATCGAGAATGTGTTTAATGATCTGAATGGTGACGGATTTGCCTCCCGCCTGGAAAAGTTTTTTGATTCAGTCAGCAGCGCGGCTGACAACCCGGCCAATACTGTGGCGCGTGCGCAGGTGGTGAGTGATGCCCAGAGTCTCACTCTTCAGGCCAACAAGATGTATTCGAGATTGACGGAGATGGCCCTGCCTGTAGACAAGGAAGTGACCAATCAACTGAGCGATTTGAATAGTCAACTGAAAAATTTTCGTGATATCAACGTCCAAATTGTGCGCGCCAACAGTGCGGGTACTGCCCCTCTGGATCTTTTGGATCAACGGCAGGAGTTGTTGAACAAGCTGAGCGGCATGATCGATGTGCAGGTTTTGGCTGGCGCCAGTGGCAGTATGGTCCTGCAAACCCGGTCGGGTCAGTTGTTGGTGGATGAAAAATATGTAGCGCAGTTTTCGCGTAATGATCGAACGACAACGACAGGGTTTTCCGGGATCGGCGTCGATGGGCAATCTTTTGATTTTACCTCACTGGTTGGTGGCGGGACGTTGAAGGGGTTGTTGGAAATCCGGGATCAGGCGATCAATGGCAGTGGTGGATATTTGACCCGTCTGGAGTCGATTGTTGACGAAATCCGTTTTCAGGTGAATTCGATACAGAGCCAATCCGTAGCTTCCGGGATGAACACGACACAGACAGGGGTGATGAATCTGGGTGGCGACTTGAGCACATCGATCGGTTCCCTGGTGACGGATGCCCGGAGTGGCAAGTACCAGGGGAGTCCGACTGATCTTTCTCGGGTGCAGAAGGGGGAGATCACGTTCGCTTATGGCCCGAATGCCGACAATTTGACATGGGCGACGGTGCAGATTGATCCGGCGACGCAGAGTCTGACGCAGATCAAGAACCTGTTGAATGCTTCATTGGCCGTCAGCGCAACCATCACGCCGGATAACCGGTTGCAGATCAGCAGCAAGCCGGTGACCAGCACAACGGGAACGACCGGAACAGCTACCACAACGACCACATCGCCGGGGGTTTATGGGGTGGTCTCGGATACGAGCAATATTTTGGCGGCCCTGGGGATCGGGGCGATGTTTGGCGGCAACGGGGCGCAGGATATGGTGGCCAACCCGGAGTTGCTGAGGGATACGAACCAGTTGCCGGTGTCGCAAGTGTACAAGGATGTCAACGGTGTTCCCCGGTTTGATGATGCGGGAAACTCCGGCTTGATGGCCCTGGGCGCTCTGCGGACGGTCAATTTTACGATCGTCGGTCATGCGACGACCTTCAGCCGTCACTATGCGGATATTGTCGGTGACATCGGTGTGGATGGCAGACAGAACAAGGAGTCGATCGTCGCGCAAAAATCGACCACCGATTTTTTGCAACAGACGCGCGATTCGGTCTCTGGTGTGTCGATGGAAGAGGAGTTGACCGATCTGGTCAAGTTTCAACGCGCCTTTCAGGCATCCAGCAAGATGGTGTCGATTACCGACGAGTTGTTGCAGTCGATCATCGGGATGGCGCGGTAAGGTTTGCGGGTTGAGGAGTGGCAGGCGAAGGAGGGTAGCGTGCGTGTAACCCAGATGATGTTATACAGGAATACAGCCAGCTCTTTGCAGGCGCAATACCAGGAGTTGAGCAAAATCCAGGATCAGACCACGTCGGGAAATCGCATTGCCACCTCTTCCGATGACCCGACGGCCATGTACCGTCATCTTTTGTTTTCATCGGACCTGGCCGGCGTCGATACCCTGAAAAAAACCACCGGCATGGCGACTGATCGCTTCATCATGGCCGAACAGAGCGTCCAGACGATCCAGGAGAAGTTTCAGGACGCCAGCGAGTTGATCATCAAGATGGGATCTTCCAACTCGGCTGGCATACCCCAGATCATGAAGGCGACCGGGCAGGAAGTGTTGGCGATGTATCAGGATGTCATGAAGAGCGCCAACGTTCAGGTGGATGGGGTGCCTTTGTTCGGGGGGGGCAAGACGCGCAATCCCTTCAGTGACGGGGTGGTGATGGCCACCGGGGTCAAGCTGCGGGCCGGCAGTACGGGTGGGTTTGTCGATATTCCTGGTGCGGTGGGTACGACCGCCACGACGGGCACGACTACCACGACGGGTACGACCGCTTCGGCACAGATCACTGGAACCCCGGCGACGGTCCCCATGAGTGTCAAGGTGACCTATAGGACCACGGGCGCCCAGGGAGCAACCTTGGCGGCGCCGGTGTATACGGTGGATGTCAATGGGGATGCGACGGATGTCGTGGCCACAGGTGGTCAACAGGTGATCAATGTGGCCAGTGGGGTGACCTTCACCATCACGCCTGCCACGACGCAAGCCAACAAAGATGCCTACTATTTCGAGGTGGTGCCCGCCTATCAGGGGGGGGCGGCAGACCGGAAGGTCAAGGTGGCTGACACTCGCAGCATCGACGGCAACGTCACGGGTGATGAGTTGATCAACGGAAAGACACCTCCGGGACGTGGGGTGAATCTGTTGGCAGCCTTGACTGCGCTGCGGGGGGCTTTTCTGCGAGCGGATAACGACGAGGTCAATGCCTGGTTGGGGCGCATCCAGGAAGGACGGGCGCAAGCCTCGGATATGCAGGCCATCACCGGAATTCGGGGGGCCCAGGTGCAGTCGATCAACAGCACATTGGAGGATGACAGCCTCACTTTGACCGAGGCCAAGGCCAATAACATCAGTGCGGATACTTTTGATGTCATGAGTCGTTTGGAGCAGACGACGCAAGCGTTGCAGGTGATGATGAGCAGCGAGCGGCAGGTGCTGAACACATCCCTGCTTGATTTCCTCAGGTAGGGGATTCGTTGGCAGGATGGAGAACTGATTATGGAACTTCAGGGAACGCGTTTTGGCATGTTGGAGTTTAATGAGGGCGAAATCATCCAACTGAACGAGGGATTGCTGGGTTTTCCGTTGAGCAGGCGGTTTTTGCTCTTCCCCTATGGAGAGGACTCCTCGTTTTTCTGGCTGCAGTCGGTGGATGAACCGGAAATTGCCTTCATCGTCATCAACCCGTTTGACTTTTTTTCCGACCTGGAGTTTGCCATCCAGGATCCGGACGCGGAGTCCATCAGCCTGACCCGGGGGGAGGATGTGGAAATCTTCTGTCTGGTGACCATCCCGGAAGGGCGTCCCGAGGAGATGCGGACCAATCTGGCTGGCCCCGTGGTGGTGAATGTGGTCAATCGTTTGGGAAAACAGATCCTGCTGAAAGAGTATTCGCCGCGTCAGCCTCTCATTCCCGAGAGCCTGCGCCAGACCTTCAAGGAGCAGAACGAAAGCGCCCAACGGGCACGGAATCAGGTGCGGGTTTCCGCCGGGGTTTGATGTTTTCGCAATGCCGGACTTGGCTTGATCAAGGATGAGTCTGGAACAGGAATGATGCGGAGTCATGTCAGGAAGAGGGTGAAATCATGGCACTTTATATTAATACAAACGTCACTTCGTTGAATGCTCAACGCAATTTGGCAAAGTCCACCAATACGCTGGGTACGACGTTCAAGCGTTTGTCATCCGGGTTGCGAATCAATTCAGCCATGGACGATGCGGCTGGTGCAGCCATCAGCCAACGGGTGACAGCCCAGATTCGTGGTTTGAACATGGCGATTCGGAATGCCAACGACGGCATATCCCTGTCGCAGGTGGCGGAAGGGGCGCTGGATGAAACCACCAGTGCCTTGCAGAGGATCCGGGAGCTTGCCGTGCAGTCGGCCAACTCCACCTATAACTCCACCGACCGGGCCAGCCTGAACAAGGAAGTCCAGCAACTGCTGTCGGATATCCAACGTATTGCGGTGCAGTCCACGTTCAACAGGGTGGGTCTGTTGATGGGCAGCTATCAGAACCAACAGTTCCAGGTAGGTGCCTATTCGGGCGATGTGATCCGGTTCAGCATCGACAATGCGACGCAGACCGGACTGCTCTCGGGTGGTCAAAGGCTGGGTTCGACACTGTTTTACCTCAGCTATAACACGGGTGGTTTGGGCAGCTTGACCGTATCGACGGTGGCTGGTGCCAACTCGGCTCTGGCCATGTGCGACTTTGCCCTGGATCAGGTCAATAACATTCGTGCCAATCTGGGTGCCGTACAGTCGCGTTTTCAATCGGTCATCGCCAACCTCACCAACATGGTGGAGAACACCTCGGCGGCCCGGTCGCGCATTCAGGATACGGATATTGCGGCGGAGACGGCCAACCTGACCAAAAATGCGATCATGCAGCAGGCGGCCACGGCGGTTTTGGCACAGGCCAATCAACAGCCACAATTGGCTTTGCAGTTGCTTGGCAAGTAGGAACGGGGTGGCTAGAAATCATGTTGCTTCCGGCGTGGCGGCTTGATTTTTCGGCGATGAGGGCATTCCAATGAGTGACATCAACAATGTTGTCGCCCCGCAGATTGTGGTGCGGGGTTATGCGGATGGAACCATGGCGGACGATACCCGTCGATCAGGTGTTGACATGGGGTCTTCTGATCGGCGGGAGATGTCTGTATCGAGTGTGTTGGATGCAGGGAGGGCCTCCCCGGATGCGGCGATCCCGGGAGGCCAGGAACAGGGTCGTGTCGCCGACGGCAAAACGAACGTCGAGCGGTCGTGGCTGGACGCCAAAGTCGAGGAGTGCAACAAGTCGTTGGTGGGTTCCACCGCGTTGCAGTTCAGAATTGATGAGAAAACGCAAAAGTTGGTGGTGCGTGTGGTCGATAAGGATACTGATAAGGTGGTGAGTCAGTTTCCCAGTGAGAGCATGTTGGCCGTTTCGCAGCGCATGAAGGAGATGGAAGGTGTCCTGTATGACGCGAAGGTATGAGGTCGACGGCATGAGTCGGATTTAGTGCATCAGGAGGATGGGCCATGGCACTCGGTAGCGTGACATTTGGAGGGTTGGCCAGCGGTTTGCCGGCGGATATCGTCGATCAGCTGATGAAGGCTGAGCAGACGCGCATGGTTAAATTGCAGACCAATCAGGCCGTCTATACGCAACAGAAGAGTGCCGTCAGCGATTTTAAGTCCAAATTGCTGGCCCTGAAATCCAAGGCCGAGTCCCTTAAGGATCCGGCGCTTTTCAGGCCGCACACGGTCACCTCCTCCGACACGGCGGTCCTGACGGCCACGGCCAGCAGCGATGCGATGGCGGCGACCCATACCATCCAGGTGAATGCCATAGCCAAGAACAACACCTGGGCGCAAGGTACGGCCAATGCCGCGACCTCCTCCACGGCGACCACCACAGCGGTGACATCGCCTCTGACCATCACCTACAATGGTACGGCCTACAACACGACGATCACGACCGGCATGACCATGTCCGACATTGCGGCCGCGATCAATACCGACACCACCCTCAACCCCTCTACGACCACGGGTGTGGATGCCAGTGTTTTGTATGATGGCTCGAAATACCGCTTGGTGTTGCGGGCCAAGGATGCTGGCCTCAACGGTGCGGCGGCGCGTATTGCCATGACCTCCGGAAGCATGAACTTCGGTAGTGGCGCCATCAACGCCACGAGTTTTACCGAGAAGGTGGCGGGTGTCAATGCCAGCCTGCTGGTCGACGGCGTCACGGTGACCAGCACCAGTAATTCAGTCAGTACGGCATTGACCGGGGTGACCTTGAACCTTTTAAAAGCTGATGTCGGCGTCAATAAAACAGTTTCGATCGCCAACGACACGGATACGTTGAAGACCACGTTGAACGATTTTATGAAGTCATTCAATGATATCGTCAGTTTTGTCAATACGGAGGCGGCCAAAGGGGGGCGTTTGGCGAAAGATGCATCCATGGCGCGGAGTGTCTTGGCGCAATTGAAGGCAGAGCTGCATTATGCCACGCAAGCCATCACGCCCACGGGCGGTCCCTATAGCCAGTTGACTCCCTACTCTATGCTGGCGGAGATCGGCGTCCGGACGAGCTCTTCGGATGGGACGTTGAGTCTGGACGAAACTGGATTCAGTACGGCCATCGCCAAGGGTTTTGACTCCATTGCCTCCCTCTTTACGGTGACGCCGATAGCGACGGATTATACCAATTTTATGACGACTTTTGGCGCCAAGCGTGGTTTGGCGTATCGGTTGAACGATTTATTGCAGAATGTCACCAACATCACGGGCAGCCCTGTTTCGTCCAAGTTGGAAGGCATGGATACCCGCCTTAAAAGGGTTCAGGATCAGATGGATCGGGAACAGGCCCGGTTGGACAAGGTGAGGGAGCAGTTGACCCTGAAATTTGCCAAACTGGAGCAGTTGACCAGTGCGATGCAAGGGCAGGGGAGTTCACTGCAACAAGCTTTGTCCGGCTTGAATGGCTGACCCTGAGATTGTTTGCCGTGTGTCGAATATGGCCGGGCGCCGCTGAGAGCCCGGCTGTTGTGGGCATATCCAATGAAGTGCCAATCGAGATTGGGAGAGAGACATGGAACTCCAAATTGCGGAATCGTGTGGAACATCCAGGAGCGAAGAGGTGAGCAAACTTCTTGAAATGTCTCCGTTGGAGATGGTCGTGCGTTTGTACGAAGGGGCCATTGGTTACATCGAGGATGCCCAGGATGCCCTTGAGGCCGAGGAGATCGAGGATTTCAAGCGCAATCTGGATCGGGGCCGCCGTATTATCGAAGAGTTGAAGAGGACGCTCAATTTCAAGGATGGCGGCCAGCTGTCGGCGCAATTGAACGACCTCTATGCTTTTGTCCTCGACAGCCTGAAACAGGCGGAGTTGACGCATCGCGTAACCTACCTGGAGCGGGTTATCTCTCCACTGGAGACGTTGCTGGATGGATGGCGCGGTGCTGCGAGGTCGGTGTTGGCATCCTGATGCAGTAACAAGGTGGCGCTATGTCCTACGGATTGCAGAGTTATAAAACATCGAAAGCCACCACGGCTTCCAAGGAGGATCTGCTCATCATGCTGTATGAGGGAGCCGTCCGCTTCCTGGAGCTTTCCATCACCGAAATGGAAGCCAAGCATCTGGCCGAGCATAAAATGTATCTGCGCAAGGGCTTGGCCATCATTTCTGAACTCCAGAGCACTCTGGATTTCCAGAAGGGTGGCGAAGTGGCGATCATGTTGTTCGAGCTTTATGGTTTCATGCTCGAATATTTGACGCAGGCCAATTTGACGAAGGATGTCTCCTATATTCGCGAGGTGATCACTCAGCTGAATACGCTCCTGGAAGGGTGGCGGGTGGCCATCAAACAGGTCAAGGCAGGGGCGGTCATGGCGACCGGGGTGGCGCCGGCTCGGACCATATCCAAGAGTCTATAAGATCATGGACGACACCTTGGATCGTTTGGAACAGCTCCTGAACCTGATGGCCAAACCCGACGAGATCGAGATGGATCGGTTGATGTGCCTGACGGGTGAGTGGGAAGGCGTTGTTCAGTTGCTGCTGTTGGAGTCGCGTGTCCGGTCGCATCTGGCGGAAGATAAGGTCCGATGGCGGGTGCGGTTGGAGGGGCTGTTGGCGAGACTTCCGGAGATTCATGCGGGTTTGGTGGCCTACCAGTCGGAAGTGGCTGCGCAGCTTTATGCGGAAAATCGGCGCGTGCAGTCGTTGCAGAAGGCTCGGGATGGGTTGTACAGGCGTCAGGAGCCGTTGGTTCGTTGCCAGGCGTGAGATGGAGGTCCAGGAGGAAGGGCTGCGCCCTTCCTCCTGGTGGGATTTGGGGCGAAGCCCCAAAAAAAAACGTATAAAAGACTGGGATGGAGGTCCAGGAGGAAGGGCTGCGCCCTTCCTCCTGGTGGG
>JADGBZ010000073.1 GCA_015231175.1 Magnetococcales bacterium
GTGTCAGAGAAAATTTACGCCACATCAGGCAATTAGGTCAATGTCGGGCACCACCGATTTTTGTAACCAGCACAAGCCTGCTCGTTGGTGTCAACAGATTTTCAAACGCGCTTGCCCTGTGAACCGGAGAGATTACGATTTACAAAAATGATCGCGTCACGTATCCTCCCGGGGTTCGCGGTTGATGGTGTTCGTTGTCGGAATCGAGCATGAAGGGTGTTGCCTTGTTGAGAATCCTGATTGTGGATGACCAATTTAACAATCGCATGCTGCTGGAAAAAATTCTGGCCAAACATGGAGTTTGCGATTTTGCCGTCAACGGACTGGAGGCTGTGGAGATGTTCCAGTTTGCCGTGGAGGATGGTCAGCCTTATCAGCTGGTGTGCATGGACATCATGATGCCCTTGATGGATGGTCAGGAGGCCCTGGCGCGGATACGTGAGATCGAGAAAAACAGCGATCAGACCGGAGTTTCTCCGGCGGTTGTTTTCATGATCAGCGCCCTGGATACCGAGGAGCAGGTTGTCAAGGCTTTCTTTCGGGGTAAGTGCGATGACTACATTACTAAGCCCATTACGCCGGCCAAGATGTTGGAAAAATTGAAAGAGTATGGCCTTGCTGCGTCGTGATGCCGTGACTGAGGGCGATGTGGCGCGCCTTGATATCGTGTGGCCTGAGCGGAACGATGTACGGGTCATGGTTCAAATTCATACAATCGTTGGTTGGCGAAGAATGCGGGAGGGGATGTCGTCATGAAAGATATGAAGCTGGCATTGAAGCTTGGTTTGGGATTTGGTGTCGTGCTGCTGCTGACCGTGCTGGTTGGTTTTGCCGGTTGGGATGGCACCTCCGGGGTGGCGGATCGCGGGATGAAGGTTGGGTCCGTCCAGGAACTGGCCAATGATTTGAGCGAGGGCCGTATCGCCATGCGGAACTTCATGCTCGATAACAAGAAAGCGGACGAAGCCGCCAAGGTCACGGCCAGACTCGACGAGATGAAAAAAGATATTGCTGATTTACGGGAAAAATTCTCCGATCCGGCCAACCGGGCGCAGATGGATGCCATCGCCAAGTCGGCGGCCGCCTATCGCGATGAATTTCAGGTTTATGTCGATTTGGCCACCAAGCGTGCCGCGACCATGGAGAAGATGCGGGAAAGTGGGAGTGCGGCTCTTGACCAGGTAAAGGTCATCGGAGACGACCAGGATGCACAATTCAAAGAGATTCTGGCAAAGATGGAACAGGATGGCAATATCAACGGCAAGGAGTTGTCAGTAAAAGTCGTGGACAAATTCCGCAAGGCTGACGCGGCGAATGAGTTGCGCACGTCTTTTATCGACGTCCGCAAGAACGAGAAGGAGTTGATCATCAGCAATGACGACAAATATGCCGAAGTCGTTTTGGCGGGTATTGCAGGTATAAAAAAAGGCCTCGAAGAGTTGATTGCCAGCTTCAAGCAGGAAAAAAACAGGGAACAAGGCGCGAAGGCACTGCATGCCGTGATCGCCTATGAGGGCCTTTTTAAAGAATACCATGGCTTCATGGTCAAGCAGGCGGAAATTTTCAAGACCATGGGCGCAGCGGCGGGCGAGGCTGTGAAGTCTGCCGACGATGCCGTCAAGAATCAAACGGCCAAGATGCAGGCGCAGATCACCTCGGCTGAAACCACGATTGCCGTTGGTAGTCTGCTTGCCGTTGTTTTGGGGGTCGTCATTGCGTTCGTCATCACCAATGCCATTGTCTCAGCCTTGCTGAAAGGGGTCAGCTTTGCCCGTTTGATCGCGGAAGGGGATTTGACGGCCACCATCGATCTGCGCCAAAAGGACGAGGTGGGGCAGTTGGCCGAGGCGATGCGCGGCATGCTGGAAAAATTGCGGGAGGTGGTCAACGACGTGCGTAACGCCTCCGACAACGTGGCCGCCGGCAGCAACGAACTCTCCGATGGCGCCCAAAATCTTTCCCAGGGGGCGACCGAGCAGGCGGCTTCGGTCGAGGAGACCTCGGCGGCCATGGAACAGATGGCTGCCAACATTGTCAACAATACCGAGACCTCCCAAACCACCGAAAAGATTGCCCAGAAGGCCTCCAAGGATGCCGAGGAGGGGGGCAACGCCGTCGAAGAGGCGGTGACGGCCATGAAGCAGATCGCCAGCAAGATCAGCATCATCGAAGAGATTGCCCGGCAGACCAACCTGCTGGCTCTGAACGCGGCCATCGAGGCGGCGCGGGCCGGCGAGCATGGCAAGGGGTTTGCGGTGGTGGCCGCCGAGGTGCGCAAACTGGCCGAGCGCAGCCAGTTGGCCGCCGGCGAGATCAGCCAGCTTTCAGCCTCCAGCGTGCAGGTTGCCGAGAAGGCGGGCGGGATCATCGGCAAATTGGTGCCCGACATTCGCAAGACGGCGGAGTTGGTGCAGGGGATCGCCACCTCCAGCCAGGAACAGACCATGGGTGCGCAGCAGATCAATACCGCCATCCAGCAGTTGGACCAGGTGATTCAGCAAAATGCCGGCGCTTCGGAGGAGATGGCTGCCACCTCCGAGGAGCTCTCCGCCCAGGCGGAGCTGCTGGCCCAGGCCATCAGCTTCTTCCGTGTCGGCGAGGGAGCCCACAACGCCAAATCCAAGAAAAAGCCCGCTGCCCATAAACCGGCAGCCCCGTTGCAGTTGACCCATCATGCCAAACCGGCTGCCAAAAAGCCCCTGGCCAAAAAGACGGCGGCGGCTGGGCGTGGGGGTGGTGGGGTCAACCTGGACATGCAGGATGCGCATGGTGGCAAAGACGACGAGTTTGAAAACTTTTAGTTGCTATTCACCACCCTTGCAAGAAAGGCCTGTCCAGGCTTTTCTTGCAAGGGGTTCTGAACGGTTACACATGGGCAGCGTGCCTGTTGAAATTCGCGAAAAATTGTAACTGCCCAGGTACCCGGCAACGAATCGTGGTCCAGGGGGCTGGCTCTCTGGCGGGTGCATGGCAGCGCCCTGGTGGGGTTTAGGGCGAAGCCCTGACAAAGGCTTTCCTGTCCAGGCTTTTCTTGAAGGGGTACTGGACGGTTACGTGTTGAGAGGTGCGAAGTTCACATTTTCACGATGGCATGAAGATACATATGTAGTAGTATTTTTGACACATTGTTATAAAATAGCCATATCATGTCTGATTCTGTTATAAAATGGGCTGTAATATGATCTTTTTCTGGGCAATTTTACATATTTGAGATTGAAAATCAGCACGGGAAAGTTTAAAGTGTTTTCCGGATGTTCATCCGTCACTCCCCTGGATCCCGACGTATTATCGGGAGCTGAACAGTTGCCGGTATTTTTTTATGTCACATTTGGGAGGTGCTCGCGTGGCGAACACTCTGTTCCGCCCTGTGCTCGTGAGTCGGCGCGACGTGCTGCGTCAGGGTGCGGCCTTGGCGTTCGGGAGTGCTGTGGCGCACGCCCCGTTTGTGCATGCTGACGGGAAACCGACCCTGCGCGTGTTGGGTACCCATGTGACCCTGCGCGAGGAGATTCGCCGTCGGGCGGAGGTGGATCTGGGCATTCGCATTGTTTTTGAACCGGGAGGGGACGCCCGCGTGCTACAGAAAGCATCTTCCCGACCCGAGAGCTTCGACATCTACGAACAATGGACCAACAGCATCCACATTCTGTGGCGCGCCAATGCCATACAGCCTATTGATCCGACGCGCATTGCGCTTTGGCATGAGGTCAACGGTCTGACCAAAACCGGTCGTCTCACTCCCAATGCCGGCCTTGGCCTGGGTGATGCGCCGTATCGGTTGCTTTATGTTCAGCCCGATGGTTCCCTGGGATCTTCGCCCAGTGGCGGCATCAGTTTTCTGCCTTATGTCCACAATGTGGACTCCTTTGGCTACGACGCCCGTCATGTGCCACGTGGTGAACCCTATGTCACCGAGAGTTGGGGGTGGTTGTTCGACGAACGCTGGCATGGGCGGGTGGCGCTGATCAATGATCCGACCATCGGTATTTTCGATGTCGCCATGGCCGCCCAGGCGACGGGCCGCATGACCTTTCAGGACATGGGCAACATGACCAGGGCGGAGATGGATCAGCTTTTTGCCATTTTGATCAAGATGAAACAGGATGGTCATTTTTGCGGTTTTTGGACCTCGGTGCCCGAGTCGGTGGATTATGTGGCCAGCGGGCGCGCCATCGTTGCCAGCATGTTTTCCCCAGGCGTCACGGCTCTGAACGAGCGTGGCATTCCAGTGGTCTACGCCGCGCCCAAAGAGGGGTACCGGGCCTGGCACGGGGTGATGTGCCTCTCCTCCCGCACCACGGGCCGGGTCCGGGATGCGGCCTATGATTTCATGAACTGGTGGTTGTCGGGTTGGCCCGGGGCCTGCGTCGCACGCCAGGGATACTACATTTCCATCCCCGAACGGGCCCGGCCCCACCTCACCCCGGCGGAGTGGGACTATTGGTACGAGGGCAAGCCAGCCGCCCTTGATCTGCGGGGACCGGAAGGGGGAATTGCCGTCAAAGCCGGCGAAGTGCGCCATGGCGGATCGTATTGGGAGCGTTTCAGCCGTGTGGCCGTGTGGAACACGGTGATGGATACCTACGAATACAGTCTGCCACGTTGGAATGAGTTGTTGCTCTCGTGAAAGCGCCGCCATGAATCTCTTCGCGCAGGTCAATATCGGCGGTCGCATCGCTTTGGGATTTGCTGCGATGCTGATTGTTCTGATCGCCCAGGGGATGGCGGTTCTGACCGCTTTGCGCACCGCCGAGAACCATTTTCTCGCCTTCCAGCGCGCCAGCAACATCACCGGCATCATCCATGCCATGGAAGGCAACGTGGTGGAGTTGCAACGGAGCGTTCTGGCCTATACCTTTTCCGGTTACGAAGGGGTGATCAACCGTATCGAACGGGTACAGGTTCGATTGAATCAACAGTGTGAGCGGCTGCGTTCTGACCTTCAGGATCCGACCCGCCGTGATCTGTTGTCGCGTCTGGAGAGCCACCTTCACTCACATGCGGAGAGTTTTGCCGCGGCTTTGGAGGAGCGCCGCTCGCGCGATAGCCTGGCTGTACATGAGGTGGATGAGCTGGCAAGGGGCGTGAGCGAGGTGTTGTCGGTCTGGTTGCAGGAGGCCATGGACCACAAGCAACACCAGCTGGCCGCCTCTCTGGGATTGGTCCAGGAACACCTGTTGAGCGCTCACCGGGATTCGTTGGCTTTCCGGGACAGTCCGGATTCGCTTCTGGTACGCACGACCGGGCAACGCATGCGCTCATTCGACGCTGCCTTGCGCCTCCTGTCCGATCTCCCGCTGAACGCAACGCAACGCAACAGAGCCGAGGCGGTGCGCCTTCAGGCGATGCGCTTTGAAAATGGCTTCAACAGCCTGGTGCGCGCCACCCGTGCCTACCTTTATCTGGTGCATGTCGTGATGGCCGGGGAAGAGGTGGAGTTGACCCGTTTGACAGCGGACCTGAAGGAAGCCACCCAGGCCATACAGACCGACCTGGATGCCCGCATGCATGAGACCATTGCCACGGCCCGACACCGGGCTTTGCTCTTCACTGGGGCTGCCATCCTTTTGGGGTTGGTGTTGACATGGCGTATCTCCCGCAGCATTTCCCGACCGGTCATGGACATGGCGCAGGCGCTGAGCGATCTTGCACATGGTTACGGCGGAACCGAAATTCCCGGACGGGGTCGTCACGATGAGATCGGGGCCATGGCCAAGGCTGCCGACATCTTCAAACAGAAGGCCGACGAGCTGGACAACGCCAGCCGGTATAAATCCGAATTTTTGGCCAACATGTCCCATGAGTTGCGCACGCCCTTGAACAGCCTCCTGATCCTCTCCAAGCTCCTGGCAAGCAATCGGGAGGGCAATCTGACCAGCGACCAGGTGGATTCGGCACGGATCGTCTACGAAAGCGGCTCCGATCTGCTGCGCCTCATCAATGACATTCTCGATCTTTCCAAGGTGGAGGCCGGGCGCATGGAGGTGGTGGCCGAGCCCATGGAGGTGGAGCTGTTCCTGAAAGGGTTGCACCGCCAGTTTCATCATCTGGCCGAGGCGCGAGGCCTGACCCTCCTCCTGGATGGGATACCTGGGTCCGCTCTGGTATTGACGACCGATTGGGTGAAGGTGGAGCAGATCCTGCGCAATCTTCTCGCCAATGCCTTCAAATTCACCGAAAAGGGAGATGTCACCATCCGGTTCGGGCATGCCGGGCGCAACGTGACGTTTGTCAACCCATTCCTGGTTGGCAAGGAGGTCATCGCCTTTGCGGTATCCGATACCGGTATCGGCATCCCGGAAGAGAAACAAAGTCTGATCTTTGAAGCCTTTCGCCAGGTTGATGGCACCACCAGCAGAAAGTATGGCGGCACGGGTCTGGGGTTGACCATCTCCCGAAAACTGGCCGGGTTGTTGGGCGGTGAACTCCATGTGGAGAGCCGATTGGACCAGGGCAGCACCTTTACCTTGTATGTGCCGGCAAGCTTTCCTTTTCCCGACAAGGTACGCAGCGACCAGCTCCGTATCGGAGGCACGACAGAGCAAGAAGATGCCGTGGAGTTTCACGACCCCCATGCGACGATACTGGTCGTGGACGATGACGATCGTAACCGCCAGGCCATTCGTAAAATGTTGCAAGGGCGTGTCCACGAAGTATTGACAGCCGCCGATGGCGCCGCCGCCGTGCGGATGTTGGCAACACACCCGGGTATTCATCTTATTCTGATGGATATCATGATGCCGGTCATGGATGGTTATCAAGCCATGCAGACCATTCGGAAGCAGGGACGTTTTATCCATCTTCCCATCATTGCTCTGACTGCCAAGGCCATGCCCGGTGACCGGCAGCGTTGTCTGGAGGCCGGAGCCAGCGATTACCTGCCCAAGCCGGTGCGCATGGGGCAACTGCTTACCCTGATGCAGGAGCTTCTCAAAACCACTGCGGTGGAAGGCGCTTCCCGGAGCATGCAACTTGCCTCCCTTCCGCTTCCGCCACCATCAGCCGACTTGCCCACCGAACTTGCTCCCTTGCGCAGCGACGGGCGTCCCTTGACCATCCTGGTTGTGGACGATGATCCACGCACGACTTTTTCCCTGGTCCATGCCCTACAGACCCGGGTGGAACGGGTGATCGTCGCCCAGGATGGTCAGCGGGCGCTGGAGCAGTTGGCGGCCAATCCGGAGGTGGACGTGGTTCTCATGGATATCATGATGCCCCGCTTGAATGGACCAGACACCGTGCATCGTCTGCGGGAAAACCCCAACCTGACGCATGTGGTGGTGATCACCATGACGGCGTCCATCGCGGAAGAGACGCCCGACGTTGCCGGAGCCGACGCACACCTGAACAAGCCCATCGCTATGGAGAAGCTTTGGCCATTGTTGGAGACATTGCCAACACAACGACGGCGGGAGCTGCGAGGAGAATCTCCATGAACGACAGCCATCAAGGCAAGATTTTACTGGTGGATGACCGCCCGGCAAACCTGCTGGCTTTGCGCCGGCTGCTGCGCAGTGTTCCTTCCACCATCATGGAGGCTGGATCCGGCTCCGAAGCCCTGGGGTTGGTGCTGGAAAATCAGGATCTGGCCATCATCCTGATGGACGTGGATATGCCTGGCATGGATGGCTACGAAGTGGCAGAGATGATCAAAGGGGTGCGGGAGACACACCATATTCCCATCATTTTTTTGACAGCGGCGTTCAAAGACCACCAGCACCGCCTGCGCGGTTACCGGGCGGGTGGTGCGGACTATATTGAAAAACCGTTCGACGAAGAGATTCTGCTCGCCAAGGTGGGGATCTTCCTGGAGCTGCACGCCCTGCGTCAGGAACTGCACCTGGCCAAGGAGCGTGCAGAAAAGGCCGATCTGGCCAAGAGCGAATTTTTGGCCACCATGAGTCACGAGATTCGCAGCCCCATGAATGTTGTTCTGGGCATGGCGGAGGTGTTGTTGGAGACCCAACTCGATGCAGAGCAACGGCGTCTCGTTCAGGTCATGCACCATTCCGGCAAGGCATTGCTCACGGTCATCAATGACGTGCTGGATTTTTCCCGCATCGAAGCAGGACGCTTGACCTTGTGTGAGGTTCCCTTTTCTCCCGGGCAGGTGGTGGAGGAGACGGCACGCCTGATGGAAATGACCGCAGAGGAGAGGGGACTCTCCCTGACCAGACTGATCGCTCCCGATGTTCCCCCCGCCACCCTGGGGGACGATGGTCGGGTCAGGCAGGTTCTCATTAATTTGTTGGGCAACGCCATCAAGTTTACCCATCAAGGGTGTGTGGATGTGCGATTGGCCCTTCACCCCCGGCAACCCGATACTCTGCTGTTCAGGGTGACCGACACGGGCATCGGCATCCCTCCCGAGCAGGCCGATCACATCTTTGAACACTTTACCCAGGCCGATGCAGGCATCACGCGCCGTTATGGGGGTACCGGCCTGGGTTTGGCCATTTCGCAGCGTTTGGTACAATTGATGGGTGGAAACATATGGGTGGAGAGTCGGGTTGGACACGGCAGTGCCTTTTCTTTTACCTTGCCAGTCAGAACCCTGGATACCCAGGCCCATCTCACTTCGGTCATGGATGATGCGTTGGCCCCGCCGCTGTTGCCTCTGCGCATCCTGCTGGTCGAAGATTCGGCGGACAATCAATCACTGTTCCGCATTTTTTTGCGCAAGACTCCCTATCAACTGGTCACGGTCAACAACGGCGCCGAGGCGGTATCCCGGGTCAAGGAAGAACCCTTCGATCTGATTTTGATGGATATCCAGATGCCCGTTCTCGACGGCTATGCCGCCACCCGGCAGATTCGACAGTGGGAACGGGAAGAGGGACGCTCCCCCATGGTTATCCTGGCTTTGAGCGCCCACGCCACGGAGGGAAAAAAAGGTGAAAGTTTGGCCGCCGGATGTGATGACCATTTGACCAAACCCATCAAAAAACAAAATTTGTTGCAAGCCATCCAACGGGTCGGGCGCGTGCTTGATGGATCAACCATGCCGAGGTCTTCCTGATGTCTTTTTTCTTTTTTAATTTCAAACACATAGGAAGCCGTATCGTGCTTCTGACAGGCCTGTCCGTATTGGTCGGTCTAGGTGTCCTCTCCGCCTATCACACGCAAAGACAGGAAAAACTGATTACAGAACAGTACGAGCTGACTTTCCATTATCTGACCCACAGCATTGTCGAGGCCGTTGAAGCCATGATGTTGGCGAGCAATGCCGGGGTGACTCACGAATATGCGATGCATTTGAAGGAGATTGAAGAATTTAAATCGTTCAGGATCATGCGCACGGATGGCATGGAGGCCTTCAGGGACAACGAGACTATTGCGGAGGTGAACAAGAGACTGAAAGAGAACAAGTTTGCGCCGCGTGACGCCACGGATCATGCCCGGGTGTTGCCCCAGGGAGATAAAGATTTGTTGCAGGTGGTGCGGAGCGGGGAGCCGTTGACCCGCATCGGGCTTGATCAGGAGGGCAAGACTCCCATCATGACGGTTCTGACTCCCATCCTGAACGAAAAACCCTGCTATCGTTGCCACTCCGAGCAAGGTGCGGTGAAGGGCATTCTTCTACAGACCTTTTCCATGGCGCCGGTCACTCAGGCGATCCAACAGACCCGTCTTCATGGCGCCGTGATCCTGGTCATTGTCATGATCGTGGTATTGGGTATGATCGTCCTGCTCATACGGTATTCGGTGACGGGCCCCATCCAGCAGGTCACGACAGCGATGTCCGCCGTGGCTTCCGGCAAGCTGGACCAGCGTGTACCGGTCCTTGGTGCCGATGAGCTTGGGTGCATGGCGATGAACTTCAACCGCATGAGCAGTGAGTTGGCCAGGGTTCTCGCGGGCCTGAAAAATGAACGGGAAAAACTGACCACCATCATCCTGAGCGCCCGCGAAGGGATGGTGGTGACGGATCGGCAAGGGAAGATTGTGCTGGTCAATCCGGCTGCGGAACGTCTATTGGAGAAGAGTCAGGAGGCTATCGTCAGCGCCGGATTTTTGCACATCCTGGACGATCCAGAACACATGCGCGCCCTGTTGCACGAGATCAAAAACAACATTCCCTCGGTGGTGGTCCACAAGGGGCGGATTCTCAACGTGTATGCGGCGACAATTCACAGCGCGGATGGGAGCCAGGTGGGTTCGGCGGCCCTGATCCGGGATATCACCCAGGAGAAAAAACTGGAACAGCAATTGCGGCAAACCTCAACCACCGATGCCTTGACCGGTCTGTGCAACCGCCGCCGGTTTGACGAGGTGTTGCTGGAAGAGTGGAGCCGCTCCAAACGCTACAATCTCTGTTTCTCTCTCCTCATGTTCGATGTCGATCATTTCAAAAAATTCAATGACGAGCATGGACACGACCAGGGAGACCGGGTGTTGCAGGCCATGGGGCAGGTGATGCGCAAGTTGTTTCGCGACGTGGACTACCCATGCCGGTATGGCGGCGAAGAGTTTGTCGTCATACTGCCCAACACTGCGTTTCCGGGCGCCAATCTGGCTGCGGAGCGGTTGCGCAAGGAGGTGGAGGAGCTGGTCATCGATGGTCTCAAGGTCACCATCAGCATTGGCGTGGCCATCCATCCAGGCGTCGGCGTTGATTCCGCCGACATGCTGAAACAGGCCGACATCGCCCTGTATGCCTCCAAAAAGGGGGGACGCAACCGGGTGACCTACGTGGGGGCCTGACGGAAAAGTGTTTGGAGGAAGGGCACAGCCCCCCCTCCTGGATCTCCATCCCGGTCTTTCAGTTGTTTTTTTGTAACTCTTCACCACCCGGCCACGAATCGGGGTCCAGGGGGCTGGCTTCATAGTTACATTTTTTTACTGTGTCTTTTGCCCGGGTGGCCGGGTTTGTTCGGCCTGTTTCTGGGCGAGGGCCTGCTGGTAAAGGGCGGCAAAATTGATCGGGTCGAGCAACAACGGCTTGAATCCACCCTCGGTGACCGTGGTCGAGATGACGTGCCGCAAATAGGGGAATAAGACGGTTGGGCAATCGACCCCCAACAGGACGCCAAGATGTTCTTCCGGTATGTTGCGGATTAAAAACAGGCCTGCATAGGTCACATCCACCAAAAACATGGTCTTGTCAGCCAACTTGACATCGGTGACCACATGCAGGGTGACCTCGTAATGGCCGTTTTCCTTCTGGTTTGTGCTGCTGGACAAATTGAAGTCGACACGCGGTTCCTGGTTGAGTTGAAAAACCTCCGGTGTGTTGGGATTTTCAAAGGAGAGATCCTTCAAATAAATCTTCACCACGTGAAAAACGGGTTGGTCGGTATTTTGCGCCTCGGCGGGCGGTACCGGTGGAGGGGGAGGCGTCGGGGGCGTGGCTTGGGCCATGGGAATGCTCCGTTGGATGCGTCACACGAATGGATGCCAGGAGCTCATGACTCCGGAACACCCTCTGTTTGAGAACCACCATCGACCAATCCTTGGTGTGTGGTTCCGGTTTGCGAACTGGGAGGGGATGCGCCTGGACGGCGCGTGCGTCGCCGGCGTTTTTTCGGGGGGGAGGGGGTCTGTTGGGAGGGAACGGCATCACCCTCTGTGGAGGAAGCGACGGCGCCCCCACCCTCGTCATGCGTCATCCCCACATCCTGGCGTTCCTCTGTTGGTGTTTTTGTTGGCGCTCCACCGGCAGATGGGGAGGCAGCCGACTTGCGGCTTCGCCGTCGTGATCTTTTGGGCGGTGCCTCCGGAGTGACGACCTTGCCGGTGTCAACTGGATGGGGCGCTTCCGCGCCAGGCGAGGGCGCCGGCATGGAAGCATCGGTGTTGGCGGAGGCTGATGACTCTGTCGGGGAGGATGATGGTGCAGGCGTGGTTGCTCTTGATTGGGTACGAGAACGGCTGCCTGGCTGATCCTGCCTGTTGGGGCTCCGGCTGCGACTTTGCCCACGCCCCCCGCGATCCCGTGCCTCCGTGCGGAGCGGACGGGCGTGGCTGGAACTGGCAACATGCGGTGGCCTGGCCAACTTGGGCAGCAGGGCATCGTCTGCCCAGGCCACATCGATTTTCATGTTGATGAAGGTTTCAACCGCCTCCAGATTGTAGGCGCCCTCTTCATCGACCAGGGAGATGGCATCTCCTTCCGCGCCTGCGCGGGCCGTCCGACCGATACGGTGGACATAATCTTCAGCATTTTCCGGCAGATCAAAATTGACGACGTGGGTGACCCCGGCAATATGCAGGCCACGCCCTGCCACATCCGTGGCGATCAAAACCGGCAACTCCCCATCCTGGAAACGTTGCAACACCTTCAGTCGTTTGATCTGGGGCACATCCCCGGAGAGATATCCCGCATGGATGCCGTTATGTTGCAACCATGCCTGGAGTTTTTCTCCCATGCGCTTGGTATTGACGAAGATCATGACGCGACCGCCGCCGGCTGTGGTCTCCTCGGCCAGCTCCACACGCAGGATGCCCACCAACAGGCGAATCTTGTCGCTGGCCTCCACATGGTAGAGGAGTTGCCGCACCTGGGCGGCGGTTTTGACATCGCTCTCCACCGCCAACATGGCGGGGTTGTTCATGTATTCGTAGGAGAGTTCCTGAGCGCGGTAGGAGAGCGTGGCCGAAAAGAGCACCGAAAGCCGTTTCTCGAACGAGGGAAGCCGACGCAAGAGATAGCGGAGGTCGGCGATAAACCCCATGTCGAACATGCGGTCCGCCTCGTCGATGACCAGGGCTTCGACCTCTTTGACGGTATAGATTTTTTGTTTGTAAAAATCGATGAGACGGCCCGGGGTACCGATCAGAAGGTCGATGCGGCTGGCGGCCATGGCCAGCTTTTGTTTTTCGTAATCAACGCCCCCATAGAGCGAGGCGATGGCAAAGCCGGTGTGTGCGCCGAGGGCCCGGGCATCGCGTTCCACCTGAACCACCAGCTCGCGGGTGGGGGCGATGATCAGGGCGCGTGGACTGTCGGGGCCGCTGGGGGCGGACCCTTTCCGTGGCAAGGCCAGCAGGCGCGCATACAGGGCGATCAGGTAAGCGGCGGTTTTGCCGGTTCCAGTCTGGGCCTGACCGGCCACATCGTGACCTGCCAACAGGCGGGGCAGGGTCAAGGCCTGGATCGGTGTGCAGTGCATGAAACCGCATGCGCGGACACCCGCCATGACCGGTTCGGGAATGGGAAGGTCAGTAAACTCCATGATATGCATCCAGTCCGGCCCGGCAACGCACAGGCCGTCAGACATAAAGCCAAGGGCAGCGGAAGAGGCAGTCGCGACCCCCAGTATACCGGATGCCGCTTTGCGGCGACGTTCCAGGAGGACGTCGAACCTTGCGCATCTTTAGTTTATCCCGTGGAAGAGGTGGGGAGACACCCCGAAAAACCCCTTCCAGGCGGGAAAAAGGGTCAGGCGCCCGTGGCCAGGGCTTTGACCTTGGCGTTCAGCCGCCGCATGCGGCGGGCAGCCTGATTTTTGTGGATGACACCTTTACGGGCCGAAATGGCGAGTTGGGAAACCGCTGCTCGGAGCGCTTCCTGTGCCTTGGCGACATCACCAGTCTCGACAACAGTCAACACCTTTTTGGTAAAGGTGCGCATACGCGATTTGGCGTCCCGGTTGCGCAGATTGCGCTTGATCGTTTGCCGGGCACGCTTCATGGCGGATTTTATGTTGGCCACTTGACGCAGACTCCCTTTGCTTGAAATGATCCTGGGCCGCATGCACAATGCCAGGGCCCTGACATGTAATGGTTCAGGGTATTCAAGCCACCCACACCCGTCAAAGGTTTTTCTGTGTCCAACCCTTCTTCAGTACCCGTAGGCCGTGGCCACCATCTGTTGCGTGCGGTGGGAACCATCAGTTTTTACACCTTGCTGTCCCGTATTCTCGGTTTTGTCCGGGATGTGGTGATCGCCCGTGGATTTGGCTCCGGCATGGAAGCGGATGCCTTTTTTGTCGCGCAAAAGTTGCCGAATTTTTTACGTCGATTGTTTGCCGAAGGGGCTTTTGCCACAGCTTTTGTGCCGGTTTTCAGCACCTACAAGGCGCAGGAGGATGTGGCGGCCATCCGGCACATGGTCATGGCCGTCTTCACGGCTCTGGTCACCATCCTGATGGTGGTTGTGGCGGTCGGGGAGTTGGCCATGCCGTGGTTGCTCATGGTGATTGCCCCCGGCTTTGGGGCGGATCCGGAAAAATATCGCTTGACGGTCGATTTGACCCGCATCACCTTTCCCTACATTCTGTTGATCTCCCTGGTGGCCATGGCGGGTGGGGTGCTCAACAGCTATCGACGTTTCGCCATTCCGGCGGCCACACCCATCCTGTTGAATGTTTTTATCATTCTGGGAGCCGAATGGGCCGCTCCCTGGTTTGATCGTCCTTCGCTGGGTTTGGCTCTGGGTATTCTGGTCGGAGGTATCGTTCAACTGCTGATACAGATTCCCGCCATGGCGCGTCTGGGATTTCCGTTGGGATTTCGCTGGGATCCCCGGCATCCGGCCATCCGGCGCATTCTCAAACTGATGGGGCCTTCCATCCTGGGAGTGTCAGTTGCCCAAATCAGTCTTATTTTGGACGTTTTTTTGGCTTCTTGGTTGCCGGTTGGTTCCATCTCTTATCTTTATTATGCGGATCGTTTGGTTGAGTTTCCCCTGGGTTTGATCGGCATTGCCATGGCCACGGCCATTTTGCCGGCCTTGTCGGCCAAGGCAGCGTGCGGGGATGAAGCAGGCCTCAACGCCGACCTGGAGTTTGCCCTGCGGGTGGTGATGTTGGTCAACCTGCCTGCCAGTGTGGCACTGATTGTGTTGCGGGAGCCCATTCTGGTCATGTTGTTTCAGGGGGGCGCCTTCAATGCCGAAACCACGTTGGCCACCTCGCAGGCCTTGTTGGCCTACAGCAGCGGCCTGATCGCCTTTACCGGGGTCAAGGTGGTGGCGCCGGCCTTTTTCGCCCGGCACGACACCCGGACCCCGGTGCGGGTGGCCATCTTCTGCCTGCTGATCAACATGGTTCTCAATGTCATCCTCATGATCCCTTTGAAGCATGTGGGTCTGGCCCTCGCAACCACCCTGACCTCCTACCTGAACGTCACGCTGTTGCTTTTTTATCTGCGTCGCCAGACCGGGTTCCGATTCGGCAGAGCCGTCCTGGTCACCCTGGGCAAGGCCCTGATCGCCTCGGCCATCATGGGAGGTGGATTGGTCTGGGCACGGGATGTGTTTTGGCACCCCGGTCTTTCGACCCTGAAACAGGTCTCGATTGTCTCTGCCATCATGCTGGGCGGCCTGTTGCTGTATCTGGTGGCTGCCTGGATTCTGCGGGTATCCGAACTCAAGGATTTCCAGAATATGCGCAAAAAAGCCGAGGCGACAAAACCAACACCGTAACCAAAGAGGCATGGCGTCAGTCACAAGAGGCATGGCGTCAGTCACTCAGCATCACATCCTTTCTGGCATCACAAACCCGGATCTCGCCGGTGATTGGCTTGGAGAGGAGCCGGTCGCGCAAAAATTCGGTGGTGTCCATTGGTGACCTAACCGACAGCTTGGGACGAATGGCACTCAGTAAGCGAAAAACACTGTTTTTTCGCATATAAACAAGCCTCTGACCTTAAGCGTTTCAGCCTTGGACATGGCTTCGGCTTTTTTGCAAACGCGCCGCATAAAACCCATCCATCCCTTCCTGCCCCGACTCCACGAAAAAATCCCCTTCCGGGGTGACCATATCTGCCGCCACCCCCTCCCGGACGGGATCCAGCGGCAAACGTTCCCAGGCCGGTTGCGCCGCCAGAAAGGTTGCGATTTGCTCCTGGTTCTCTTCGGGTTCCATGGAACAGGTCGCATAGACCAGGCGTCCCCCTGGCCGAACCTGCTCCGCCACGGCTGTCAGCAATCGCTGTTGTTCCGTGACCAGCAGCGGGACATCTTCCGGACGCCGCCGCCACTTGATGTCCGGATGGCGACGGATGATGCCCGTGCCGCTGCAAGGTCCATCCACCAGAGCCGCATCGACCTTTTTTCCGGTCAGCGCGTGCCGCAAAAATTCGGCATCGGTCGCATCTCCTGCCGCTACACGTACCCCGGGAGATCGCAATCTGACCAGATTTTCCGCCAAGGCTGGCAATCTTTCCGCACGCTTTTCCAGCGCAAGGATGGTCGCTTTGCCTTGCGCCAATGCCGCCAGGTGCAAGGTTTTGCCTCCAGGGGCGGCGCAGGCATCCAGAATGTGTTCGCCGGGTTGCGGATCCACAAAAAGGGAGACCAGTTGCGCCGCCTCATCTTGAACCATGAACCAACCGGCATCGTAGCCGGGTAGATCTTCCACCCGTCCGCTCCGGTTCGGCAAACGCAGACCATGCGGGGAAAATCGACAGGGCTCTGTGTCAAACCCTTTCTGTTTCAACGTGTCTGCAACATTTTCCCGATTCGTCACCAAGGTGTTGATGCGCAAGGTCAACATGCCGGGTTGATTTCCGGCTGCCAGGCGGCGTTGCGTGACCGTTTCACCCCAGCGTGACAACCAGCGTTCCACCAGCCAGCGGGGATGGGAATGAGTCACAGCCAACCGCGACAGGGGATCCATCTGCTTGGCCAGGAGCAGCTCCGGTTGCAGGGTTGCTGCCTGGCGTAATACGGCATTGACAAATCCAGCCATGGCTTGTTCACGGCTGGCCTTGACCAGACGAACCGCCTCGTGGATGGCGGCCCGAGCGGGAACCCGCATGAACAGAATCTGATACAGGCCGGTGCGCAAAATGGCCCAGGTCTCATGGCGGCGTTCGGCCAGTGGACGTTGCATGCAGTGAGAAAGCAGGTGGTCGATCAGGGTGAGGTGGCGAATTGTGCCGATGGTGATTGCAAACAGCAAGGCCCGATCCCGGGCGGTGAGGCCGTCAGGGCTGATCAGGAGACGATCAAGAGTCCCATCCAGGGGTTGATGGTCCCGCAGGACACCGAGGAGGGCACGGAGTGCCAAATAGCGCGGGTCGGAAAATGCAGGCAAGAGTTTGATCCAAAAAAACGTCTGAAAGACTGGGATGGAGGTCCAGGAGGAAGGGCTGCGCCCTTCCTCCTGGTGGG